>CAZXTW010000091.1:0-13153 GCA_964643525.1 uncultured Roseivirgaceae bacterium | reverse complement strand
CCCAATGGTCATGTCAAAGAAAGGAATGGAGCTATTGCAGTAGCTCACCAGAGGTAGGAGCGTAATACTATTATACAACAAAAGCAGGTACCCTACATAAAAGAGGGGTATTACAACCATGAGTTCAACAGATTAGTTAGACTTAAGCCTACCATATTTTGCATAGCACCAAAACTAATATTAGCTTTAAAGCTTAACATTAGTTTTTATCATGTCAGTTAAGTATGAGTTAAGGCCCTATGCGCTGGGCACAGCCGGGCAGCACAGGGGCAATGTGTTAGAGCGTGGCTTGCTGAGCCGCCAGCAGTTGATTGACCAGCTTACCAAAGCAGGCAGTATTTTAAAACCCACTGAATGCGAAGCCGTATTGCAGGCTTTTGGCCAACAACTGGCACAAAACGCTCTTGAAGGATATGGCTATGCCGATGAGTTTTTGAAGTGCACCCTAAGCATTAAAGGTACTTTTGAAGGGCCCGGCGACCGCTTTGACCCCAAGCGCCATACCCTGCAGCTTAATGTACAGGCCAACAAAGCCCTGAACGAACCGTTACAGGCAGCCGATATGCAGTTTGCAGCAGCCAACAGCCTGGCCCCCAGCATTCAACAGGTGGCTGACTGGAAGTCAAGAACTGAAAATAACCTGCTTAGCCCAGGCCACCCAATAGAAATTAAGGGCACGCTGTTAAAGATTACCAACCCCGATGACCCTGAGCAGGGCGTCTTTTTTCAACACCAGGAAAGTAAGCAATGGACCCGCCACCAGTTTTTGTATGATAACCTGCCCAAAACCTTAAGCCTGACCGTACCCAACACCCTCCCCCAGGGCCAATATCTGGTAGAGGTACGGACTAAATTGTAAGACCACCATAAAAAACTACGTATCGGTCACTTGAAATCATTGTTACAGGTATTATAAATCAATTCTGCACCTCCCCCCTTTCCCAAGTAACAACAATCACCCTGCTTCTAATTACCATACCCTAGACTAGGGCATGACGTACCCTAGGCGAGGGCAAGACGTACCCTAGACTAGGGCAGGGCGTACCCTAGGCGAGGGCAAGACGTACCCTAGGCGAGGGCAAAACGTACCCTAAGCTAGGGTACGACGCATTGCCTACTGGCAACCGGCCGTTTGAGGTGGGCAATCAAGCCTGACTGTAAGGTGCTACAAAAAATGTGTGACTCTATTTAAAGCACTTCCAACTGCCAGCTATCAAGGGTTTTGGTTGCCAGGCCCCAAATGCCGCAACATTGACTCACGCACCTCGTGGTTGGGGTAGCCCAGGCGGTGCAGCCCAAACTCATTCACATCTTTTACCGTAATGTAGCCCGTTTGGTACAGCAGGGCTTCAACAGAAATATTGTCTAGCTCAAAGCTTTCAAACACCGTACGGTCGGCCTCTATCCCATCAAGGTTAAACTGGTTGCGCTGGCGCAAGGCCTTCACCAGAAAGGTAGGCGTGCCAGCGGTAAACCAAAAATTATCATACTGCCCCAACTTAAAAAAGCTCATGACAGAATACGGGTTGTACAGCCCTTCTTCACCCCCCCAGTTGTAGCCGTTGTACCAATGCTTTATTTGTGTAAGCAAGGCCTCACGGCCACCATGTTGCGGGGCCAGCTGGCTAAGCCACACATCAAAATTGGCCTCTACCTCTGCCTGGGTGTACCCCAGCATGGGGGCATACCTGGCACTGCTGCTAATGTCAGTCAGGTTGTTTAGCTCAGAAAAGATAGATACCCGGCTAAACTTACTTACCCCAGTGAGCAACACAAACTTCAGGTTATAGTCAAGCGGCTTTAATACTGAATAAAACCGCTTCAGCACCTCACGGTTTTGCTCTGCCGTAGGCAGGTCATCCAAAAAGTCAATAATGGGTTTGTCGTACTCATCTACCAGCAGCACCACTTTACCAGCCCGCTGGTACACACCTTCAATAAGCTGCTGCAACATGCCTGGGTACTGCTGGGCGGTTAGCTCAATGTTAAAACGCTGGGCCTGCCGCTGCAGCTCTTGCCGCAAAAATGCTTCAAGGCCCATAATTTTATAGTCGGCACTGTTAAAATAAAAGGTAATTACGGGGTAGGCCTGCTGCCATTGCCAGTGGGGGTATACCCAAAGGCCTTGAAACAATTCTTTTTGACCTGAAAACAGGGCACTGAGGGTGCTTACCATAAGGCTTTTGCCAAACCGGCGGGGCCGCGATAAAAAGTAGTACTTGCCCGTGGTAACCAGGTCGTACAAATGCTGGGTTTTATCAACATACAGCCAGCCTTCTTCTCTGATGGTGCTAAAGCTCTGTATACCTAAGGGCAAGGGTTGCATGCTGCCAATATAGCCAATATGCACAGCATATAGATGCCATGCGGGCCGGGGCACCCATTAATTTTTCAGGGTAAAGGGTAAAGATTGATCAATTTGGACGATCAGGGGGTGTTTTTGGCTTTTCTTTGAATCATCCTTAACAGTACTCAACAAGCTATGGGCTATGTATAATACAGCCCCTTTTTTAGTCACCTCAACACAGCATCGATTATTTGTTTAACCCAGACTATGCGTTGGAACGCCGTTATGAGGCCTTCAGTGGCAATAAATCAGGTAGTTTTATCGGTTGAGGCATAGCAGCGCTATGGTGAAAGCGAAAAACTGATTCATTACACTGATTTGAAGCCAATGTAGGCCGGAATAGGCGGGCTAATGCACATGAGTTTAACCCAAACACAACATGTGAATCCCTTTTTTATGCCCTGCCAGCTAATCCAGTAGCTACTGGTATTACCGCATGGTAACACAGGCTACACCCGCAGGCAGGGCCCTGCTTACACAAGGCGTGACAGCCATTAAAAATGAGCGACTAGTTTGGGCTCTTGGAATAAGCTAAGAGCCATGATGAATGCCCTGTTGGCATTGAGCGACTACAGCCAACGGGGCGTATGGGGTTATTAAAAATGCGGTGTGCATTGTGGCGCACCGCTTTTTTTATGCTTCAGCGGGCAGGCGTTGCTTTTTCAGGGCAGCATCAACCAGGTAAGCCGAGATAAGCGACAGGATGACGTAGGTAAAGAAAAAATACAAGCCCGGCAGGCTACGGCTTTGCGTTTGTATGCCCGTACTCATGTTGTTAAATGAGAGGTAGGCCAAAAAACAGGCGGCCACAAACACATCGGCCATTGACCACTTACCAATTTTATGAATAATAAAGTTAACCACTTTGCTGCGGGTGGCAGCCTGCCATAGCAGGGCCAGTACAGATACCGATAGCTTTAAAAAGGGTATGGCCACACTAAACAGCAATATGCTAATGCCCACAATGTAGTTGTTTGATTGAAACAAGAGGCTAATCAGCTCAAGTACTGATTTGCTTTGGTAGTAAAAGTACAGATCACCTTTAAAGGTGGTGTTGATTTTAATAAAGGGTATTTCAAGGGGCACGGTAAGGTCGCGCTGAAAGGAGGCAATTTCAAGCATGGGCGCAGACACCCCAGAAAAGAGGCACAACAGCGCTGAAATAATGGCTGCAAAGGCCATGTAATGTAAAAAGCGCTCTGAAGAGCGACAGACCACAAAAATCAACAAGAGGTACAGCGCGGTTAACCCGGCAAATACGCCCGAGTTGTACGTTGCCTTATCTAAATTCTGTTCTGCCACCTTGGCTTCTTCAGCAGCCCGGTCAAGCTTAGGCTGGGCCACCTCATCGCCTTTGAGCCATTCTTTAATATCAAACATACGGCTCTGAAAGCTCAGAATAGACGCGTAGCCTTCCATAGACTGCTTGTAGGCCTTGGTGGCCTGCGTTACCTGGTTGCTTACATACAATGAGCCAACTATAAAGAATAAGGAAAGAGCTATGAAAAACAGATTTATTCGATTGCGCATGTGCTACTACTTGAAATCAATAAAGGCTGTCAAAATAGGCAAAAACCATCATTTAAAAAATCAAAACTATACAGACGCCCCAGGTTGCATCATAAACTAACACAACCCCATAGCAGCCTATTGCGTATGAATTTATTGATAGTTCTTGTATTACCTTTATTCGATGATGTTCACCCCGCAGCCAGAAAAGGTTGCGGGGTGAATTTTTTTTGGCCAGGTAACAGGGGTTTAACAATCAAAACTGGTCATAACACTAGGCAGGTATGCCAGTTATTTTGTAATTTAAGTGTTTGACCAATGTTTGTTAAAAACTATCCACACTATGAAGAAGAAATTAAGCCTCAACCAACTGAAGGTGCACAGCTTTGTAACCAGTGCAACCCAAAAAAACGGGCAAACCATTAAAGGGGGTACCCAGGTAGAAGAAGAGCCTATTATCATTATAGCCACTGACCGCAGGTTTACGCTATGCCCCTGTGGCTTTACTGATAATGACAATACCTGCGGGCATTATTACTGCCCTATTGAAATAGGTAAAGGCATTAACGAGCCCATTGGCTAAGCCTCTATGCAGCTAACCAGCTGCACAAAAAATAAACACCAAAGGCTGTGAAGTAACTTCGCAGCCTTTTTTGCTTACATCAGCACAAAAAAATATAGCGAACTGTCACTGACAATCCGCTATACACATCCAACTACAATCAATATGAAGAAAATCTACTAACTAAACCTTAAGAATATTTTTACGCCAGTTACCTGGTAGGCCTTAGTTTATTCATCAGGCCTGTTGAAGGGTATTGGCGGGTATAATCACCATTTAATTTATAACGCTATATTACCCTATTTGTGTTTAGCATTTTTGCATATTTTAAGGCATACATTACGCCAATAAGTTGTAATCGCAAAAGTTACCAAAGCACCGGGCCACACAAGCAGCTATTACTCAATAAGGCCCTCAATTTCAATACGAAAACCAATTAAAAGGGTTGGTGAATTGGGTTAAAAGATCACCTGTATTGCCAGTTGGCCGACCAAACTGTACTTTAGGCACCCCACAGCCTTATTGCAGTAAAGGCTACAAATTACTGCCTTAACCTGCTGTATTACAGGGCACAAAAATAGCCCCGTGGCATTACTGCCCGGGGCTTACTGATAGTTATGTGCAGTGCGGCAGTTATTTATTGCTGTGCTTCCATACTTAGCTTAATGGTGGGCCGGGTTTTATCATCCTCGGCCGGCAGAATCCATGAAATAATCAAGGCTGTTGAATCAGTAATGCTGGTTATATTAAGCGTACTTACATCAGGGGCCACACCCAAAAATATTTGGGTGGGGTTTTCATTATCATCAAAGCTCCAGGGGCCAATGTTTGGCGAGTTGTAATTGGGTATGTAGGGTGCATCGCCGGGGCGTACGGTATAGGTACCAGGCAGGCCTGTTTGCTCATCGGCAGTCAACTCCACAAAAAACTCATCATAAAAGTTCAGGGGCAGCTCAAAGGCATTTTCAGTGGCACGCACCACCAAATACCTGCGGGCAATGGCTTTGGCAATGGTTTCTGGTGGTGGTGGCAGCACGCCGTCATCGTCAGTAGGTGGTGGCATGGGGTTTGAATCGTCGTTGTTACAGGCCATAAAAAAGGCCAGACCCAACAGAAATACCACCAAAATTAAGTTCTTGCTAGAACGTAAGTCCATTTCTTATACTGGTTTAGTAGGTAATTGCAAATTGTTGGTGTTGTACAGTCATGGCAGACAGGGGCATTACCTGCACCTCAAGGGTTACTTCACAGGCACCTGCGGCCTTACACAGCCAGGCCTTAATGGCATCGCTCTGTGCCAGGGCCTCCCGGTGGGGCACCCCTTGAAATACCAACGTAGCCGTGGCATGCACCTGGCCACTGGCGGGCTGCCATACCCTGAAGTGGCTTATTTCATTTACCGCTTCAAATTGCTGCAACAGCTGGCTGCGCAGGGCTGCCGGGTCAACAGAGTCGGGCACTTTATTCAAGATTACATCTATCGATTCTTTGATTAACCCAAAGGCCCACTTCAAAATTACCAGGCCTACAATAATGCTTAGCAGCGGGTCAATGGCCATCCAGCCGGTGTACCTGATTATGACGCAACCAATAATTATGGCTACAGACGAGAAGGTGTCTGAAAGCAGGTGCAGGTAGGCGCTTCTGGTATTCAAATCTTCAATGCCAGCCCGCGAAAGTATAAAGGCAGTTAGCAAATTTACCGCCAGCCCAACGCAGGCTACCAGGCCGGTATCCCACACGTTAATGGCAATGGGGTTCATCAGGCGCAGCGCGCTTTCATAAAAAATGTAAATGGTAAAGAATATTAGCCCCACCCCATTAATTAAGGCGGCAATTACTTCTACACTGGCCAGGCCGTAGGGGTACTTTTCTGAAACTTTGCGTGCAGCAATATGTATGGCTGCCAATGATATACCCAACGACAGGGCATGGGTAAGCATATGCAGGCCATCACTAAAAAGCATCAGGCTGTGGGTAAGGTAGCCGGCAACAAACTCTACCACCATTACCACCAGGGTAATGGCAATGCTCCAGCCCAGGGCCTGCTTTTTGGTAATTTGCATGAATTTACCCTTGCCAGCAGCCTCCTGGGGCTTCGCGCTGTTGGTAGTAACCGTAAGGTTGGCTTGTGGTTGCATTAGTAGTCTCCCCCAATTTTGCGGTTGTTCAATGCCTTGTTGTTGCTAAAGGCAGGCAGCCTTTCAGGGCGTTCCTGCATGCCTGTGGTATCAGTCAGCGTTTCCATAAACGCTACTAGTGCAGTTACTTCGTTTTCCGTAAGGCCAAGCGGGTCTGGCGGCAGGGTTTGGTTGGGCACGGCCAGCCCCATGCCTGCACCGCCGCCCAGGTTATAAAAATTAACCACCTGCTCAAGGGTGGTGTATGCGCCATTGTGCATGTAAGGGGCAGTAAGCGCACTGTTGCGCACCGTAGTTGTTTTGAATGAGCGCAGGTAAATATCAGTATTCTCTTTTAAGCGGCCGCTGTGGGCACGGCCCATGTCATTATCCAACACAGGTTGGGTAAAATCACTGTTGGCCGTTATGCCCAGCACTTCAGATTCATTCTCGTGGTATTCTGGCGGCACCAGGCCGTTAAATACCGGCGCAAAGTGGCACGTACCGCACCCGGCTTTGCCCATAAACAGGTTAAAGCCAGCAATGGCAGGTTCGCTCAGCTGGTTTGATTCACCCCGAATGTACCTGTCAAACGGCGAGTTAAAGCCGCTTAATGAGCGCACATACATTGATAGTGAGGCGGTAATGCTGTATTTATTGATAGGCTCTTCTTCTGTCAGTTCAGGAAAAGCCGCCTTAAACAAAGCCACGTACTCGTCACTGGCAGAGAGCTTACCCATGATCTGTAAAAAGTCAGTATGAAATTCCTTACCGTTGGTAATTACATGGTCTACCTGCCCTTCAAGGCTGCCCACCTTCAGGTCATAAAAAAAACGGTCAGAATACACTGCATTGATTAGCGTAGGGGCGTTGCGTTTTACAGTGCCCTTAAAATCTTTGGCCACGCTTTTGGCAATGCCATCAGTAAAGGCTTTTTCTGGCACGTGGCAACCCGCGCAGGCACGTTTGTTATCGCTTGAAAGGGCCGGGTCAAAAAACAGCATTCGGCCCAGGGCAATAACCTGTGGGTTGTACTTGGCCGAGTGTGTGGTTTGGTAGTAACTGGCGTTTAAAAAGTCTTCATCAAATATATTATCAGCATAGTAATTCAATGAATACTTCTGGTGTTGGTTAAAGGCCTCATAGTAAGTTTCTACACCCAGGCCCAGGTGCATGTCTTTAATAGCCTTAAACAGGGGGTTAAGGTAGTTTTTGATAAACTCCATTCTGTCAAAGGTGTTAAAATTGTTATTGGCTTCAAGGTAGGCATTGGCGCCTTGAAAGTACCCTTCCAGGGCCTTTGCCAGGGCAGCGTTTTTCTGGGGCAGGGCGGGGTAATATACCTTCAGGGCCTGGTGAGTGGCCTCCAGAGCGGCTTTGGCTTCGGGCAATGAGTGCAGGGTTATTGGCGAGTCGTACCCGGTAATGCCAAGCGTAAGCACCCGAATCATATAAAAGCGGGCTGCTTCAAAAATGTGGCGGTGGGTAAGCACCAGCTTTTTGTGGTAGTTAAGCATTTTGCCGGTATTGGTTTGCAAGGCCTGGGCCAGCTGGGCCAGGTGCGCATGGTCTACCTCATCAGCAAATAGTACCTCTTCTAACATTTGCATGCCTTCAGCCTCAAGCACTGACTCGCTGGGGGCGTTGCGCTCAAGGGTAGAGAGGGGCGCACCGTTTATATAGTCTTTCATAAACTCACCATCGAGGTAAGCGGCCAAAAACTCAGTGCGCTTGTAGGCCAGGCGCACCTGGTAAAACTGCTGGCGGGTAGCTGCTAAAAATGAGGGATCCTGATTAAGCTGCTTTACCAGGTAATCAAGCTGATTGACAGCCTGCGCAAAGGCATCAAGGTTGGTGTGGTATTGGCTGGCTACGGCTTTGATGTAACCATCGCTGGCCGTACTGGTGTTGGTTTGGCGAAAACCCGTGAGGTAAACCGCACAAACAAACAATAACAGTGAGAAGAAGATGAGCGTATAGCGATTTTTCATATTGATGTTCTGGATTGCAGCAGGGTAGAAAAACAGGCACTAAAGTGCTTTTGACTGGTTACTTAGGCCAAAAGCAAGCAAAGGCTGCCGCAATAAGGCGGCAGCTCTGCAAAAGTTACTAACAGTGAATAACAGATGATTGACTACTGTACAATAAGCTTTTTAGTCTCACCGCCAGCTGTTTTGATAAAGTAAATACCAGCTTCAAGGTCAGACACATCAACGCGGCTCATGCTTCTATACACACGAATACGCTGGCCCTGGTTGTTGTAAATAGCCAGGTCAATTTGCTTATTGAATTGCAGCATGCGTGATACAGGGTTGGGCCACATCTTCAGGCCGTCAAAATCAACCAGTTCATCTTCAACACCGGTAATGGCAGAAACCGCATTGTCCCAGCCGGTAATGGCATAAGTCAATGAGTTGTTGTAAGGAAAAGGGTTGTCTGATGAAGGGTGCTGAGAGTTAATCATAATGGTTTTGCCATCAGGGGTGGCAATGGCACCAGTTACCTCTGCACCTAAAGGCACAATAGAAATCCTAACCAGGTCAGCAGGGGTTGGGTCAACAATATCCATATCCAACAGGTACAGCTCACAGGTTCTGTTGCTAATACCGGCTGGCACACGGCCGTTAGAAGTACCGTTCAGGTCTTCGTTAATAATCATAAAGTCTTTGCCACCTACAGAAAGGAAGTTCAAACCATCAGGGTTAGAAAGGTGCACATCAGGGTAGGCAGAAAGCTCGGGCGACTCTTCAAAGAATGGGCCACCTTCAACAAAAGTAGTAACCAAACCAGTGGCAGGGTCAAACTCAAGTACACGGCCATAGTAATCATTAAAACCACCATCAAGCACAAAGTCAAGCACACCTTCGTCTGGCTTGCTGGCCAGTTCAGGGTGGCGCAACCTTACAGGGGCCAACCAGTGGTTGTCAAGCACACCACCCAAAGCAGCACCATTTTCAAAACGTGAACCAATGCCATCACGGCCAGTTTCAGTCATGTAAATTTTGCCGTCAAGGGTAGCCAACCACTCTAAGCGGTTAAACATGGTGGCACCACGTGTTAATGCTTCAGCAGTGTAGTTCAATGAAACATCTAATGAGTTTGAAGGCAGCTCTACCCACGGGCCATCATCGCCAGTGGCATCGTGCTTGTATGCCCACAACGTACCTTGAGTAAAATCGCCGGGGGTATCAGCAATAAATCTGGTAAAAATACCAGGGGTAGCATCAGCACCTAAAAACACAGTCTGGTTATCTGCCATTACCACACCACCTTCAAAGCCCTGACGGCCCCAGTTGTATTGCTTGCGGATGGCCACAGCCTCTCTGGGGTCAATCTCAACCATGTAGTTAAAGTTTTCAAACTTAGGAATTACAGAGCCATTAAAGTCACCAGGAATATCAGTGTCAATGGTCCAGTCGGCAGTGTCGCGCACACCTTCGCCACCAGCCCAGATAGAAGCATTGCTGGTACGGAACCACTCTTCGGCAGTCCAGATACGGCCATCGGCCTTTGAAACAATACCACCGCAGTTCATGCCGGTTTCACCTACGGTGTTCACAAAGTCAACATTAAAAAAGGTACCGGTACGGCCGTCGGCCAGGGTTTGATCTACCAACTCAATCTCGTCAGTAATGGGGTTTCTTCTAACCTTGAAGGCAGTCATACCGCCACCATCACCAATTGAGTCATTAGCTTGAATTCTTTCATGGTTAACAGTAACCCAACCAAAGTCATCACTTTCAGTGTCTTCAGTAAAGCCAATAAAGTCGTGCCATTGTTTGGCCAGGGCTTCACCAGGCGCATTGCCATACGTTTCAGTGGTTTGCACCTTGTCTACATCACCAATGAACAGAATTTGAAACTTCAGTGGTGAGGGGGGCAACACAATAGTTTCTGGCTCAAACTCAGGGTCAATCTCTACGTCAAAGAAGAATTGACTGTAACCAGGTAAAGCCAGCGCCAGCATGAATACAAGCGACAGATAAAATTTTTTCATTATGTAGTAGTTTGGTTAAATATGATGTGAGAGATCATTGTGAGGGCTAAATTATCTGAAAGCTGTTAAGTTTACATTACATGCGCTTTATTAGAATAAAAGTAAATGTAAACACCAGTAACAATGGCTTAACAATAGCCAAATCATTAAAAAAGATATCCACACACATGCCCATTAATACCTGTTAATCAACCACTTAACAATTAAGTTACTATTAATAGAATAAGGCCGGTTTAACACCATTTTGCCAGAGCAAGGCCCGCCCCAACTAAAAATAATTCAATAACAGGCCCTTACCCCTCTTGATAAATCCTTGTTAAAAATGAACATTATGGAAGCAACATTTCAATTTGGCTATACCCCGTGACCCTAAAAACAGCAAGGGCTTACCTGCCGGCCAGCTTCAATAATTTACCCTGCCGCCGGGCCTGGCGCCCGGTAGCGGTAGTTAACTCAATGCTGTACAGGTACATACCCTTTTGCAAATCATTTGCCGTGGCTACGGCGGGCCAGTCAAGCACCATTCTTTCTTCACTTAGCGCTGGCAGGCTTACCCTGTTTTGGGCCACCATATTACCCGTCAAGTCATAAATGGTTACTGTCAAATCAAAAGCTTCTTCGGCATGGTGCAGCACCTGAAACGATAACCGGTTTGTAAAAGGGTTGGGGTAAGCGGCCACTGCTTCTAGCAGGGCTGCTTCACCCCCACTATATATAAAGTGTATGGTATGCTGGGCCTGGTTGCCAAATACATCAGCTGCGTACAGGGTAATTTCATGTGGCCCCGGCTCAAGGTTAAGCAACGGAAATTGCACCATGCCAGCTGTAAAGCTGCCCACATTGGCCGTGTAAAAGGTACTCAGGTCAACCCGTTGCCCATCAACAAAGGCATGTATGCCGTTACCGTTGAGGTCATTGACCAGCAGCCCACTTTCATCGGCCAGCTGGGCTTCCAGCAGCAAATCTCCCCCCAGCACATCGCCATTCCTAAAAGCTGGGGTGTTGATATACACCAACACCTCAGGTGGGGTATTGTCAGTTACTGTAGCCACCTCCTGGCTAATGGTAAAATCAGTAAATACGCCGCCGGCATCTTCCATTTTTGTTTCATGCCAGGCGTATATACTTAACTTACCTGGGCCCTGGGCAGTATCTGCTGCTTCAGGCACAATAAACGTTGCTTCAAAGCGGCCGTTTTGCACAGCCACCTGCCCTTGAAAAAGTAAAAACACCCGGTTGCTGAACTCAAAAACCGGGTCGCCATCATCACCCAGGGTAGCCTGCTGCACGGGCTGGTCATAAATAGTAAGCTCGGCGGTGCCGTGAAAGTTTTCATCTACCTGGCCGTTGCTGGTAATGGCACCTTTCAGCACCACCTGTTGCAGGCGCTTCCACTCGGTAATTGGGTTGCCCTGGCTATCAGTAGCAGCAGTAATACTGGCCTGCTTCATGGGGTAGGCCAACCGCTGGCTGGGGTCGCCCAGCAAAGTAAAATTACGGTTTATCGTGCCCTCAATGCTGTTGTTCTTGGTGTTGCGCAATACATCGCCCAGCCGGGGTAGTGCCCCCCCTACCGGGGTAAACAAGGCCTCATGAAAAGCCTGGCTGGTTTCAAAATTGGTGTTAAAAAATACCGGGCGGGTGGTGGTAAGCAGGGCAATGGCCCCGCCTGTGGGGTTCAACAGGGCTTCTTCAGCGCCAGAGCGCCGCCGCCAGTCATCATAACGGCCAAACTCACACGTAGCAGTCACAAAAACAGGCATGTTATTCTTATTTTCCCAACCGGCTACCATGCCAATATCTAAAATACGTTCGCTGGTCCAGGCCGTTTCAGCCCCGTGCCCAATAAAATCAACCACCAGTACACCTTCTTCCACAGCCTGTTGCAGCAACTGCCGCACTGCTGGCGAGCGTTTCACCCCGCCCTCCAGCTCTTTAGGGTAGGCCCCAACAAACAAACGCCGCACGTTATAGGCCTGCGCCTCTGCTTCTGCCCTGGTGGCTAAAAAGTCTGACTGCAGCTGGTGTTTATTGGCATCACCATCATCAGCCACAAACAATATTTTATTGCGCCAGGCACCCAGTGTAGCCCGGCTGGTGCTGTAGTGGATGTACTTATCAACCATTTGCCGGGCCTCAGCAGCGGTAGCTACCGGTATACGGCCAATGCCAATATCAATCGTATGCACCTTTGCGCCATGCACGGCACGCTCGCCCCACTCCCCTTCGTCGGCCTCCATAAACGTCAGGTAATCATCACTGCTGTAGCTGTGTATGTTGTGGGTTGAGTTAATTGACTCGTAAGTAGGCACATAATTGGTATTGAGGTTGTTGCGGTCTTTGTAATCGTACGAGGCATCGCCAAACAACAGCACATACTGCAAAGCCGAGGCATTTTGTGGGCCCGCAGCCCCTTTCAGGTACAACAACCTGATAAAGTCTCTGATGGCACTCACATCTTGCCGGCCTGAGGCAAACTCATGGTAAATTTCAGTGGTGGTCACCACGGTTGTGGCCAGGCCATCATGTGCCTGCCTGAACTGGGCCAGTCTTTCTGCCTCTGCTTTAAACTCAGGGGCAGTCACAATCAAAAAGTCAGGCACGGTAAGCCCATGCAG
>CAZXTW010000090.1:0-13159 GCA_964643525.1 uncultured Roseivirgaceae bacterium | reverse complement strand
AATGCTTACCTCCTGGCTGTGGCTGGCCAGGTAGGGCAGCACAGCCTCGCGGCTGGCAAATACAGTGGCCATGGTGCCGTTGGCAGGCAGGGCCTGCATGAGCTGGCCCCGCTGGGCCACCAGCCGCAGGCCGTCTTCAAGGCTAAACACACCGGCCACGCAGGCGGCGGCATATTCACCCAGGCTATGGCCTATCAATGCTTCGGGTTGTACGCCCCAGTGCAGCCACAGGCGGGCCATGGCTACCTCAATGGCAAACAGGGCCGGCTGTGTGTAGGCGGTCTGGTGCAGGTCGTTGCTGTCATCAGCAGCAAAAAGCAGCTCGGTCAGGGGCTTATCCATCAGGCCTGCCAGTAGGTTGTGGCAGGCATCAATGGTCGCTTTAAATACAGGCTGTGTTTGGTACAGCTGCCTGCCCATGCCGGCATATTGTGCGCCCTGCCCGGTAAACAGCAGGCCTGTGGCAGGGGGTATGTCATCATTGATGCGCTGGCCTGGCGCTGGGTTATCTGCCAGTTGTTGCAGCTGCTCTACCAGGCCTTCGGCATGGGTAGCAGTGCCTGCCCAGCGGTAGGGCAGGTGCGCCCGCTGCTGGTAGGCCGCTTTGCAAATGGCCGCCGCATGGTTGGGCTGGGCAGCTAACAGCTGGGCGTAGTGGCCAGCCAGGGCAGCCAGCGCTTTGGCCGATTTTGCCGAGAGGGCCAGCAACAGCTGCTCTGGGGCCTCAACGGCAGGCACTTCGGGCTGGCTGTAATCTTCAAGTATGGTATGGGCATTGGTACCGCCCATGCCAAATGAGCTCACCCCGGCAATGCGCTTGCCGTTGGTATTGGGCTGCCAGGGGCCTGCCTGCTGCAGCAGCACAAAGGGGCTGCCAGCAAAGTTAATGTGCTTGTTGGGGGTATTGATGTGCAGGGTGGCCGGCAGGTGCTGGTGTTGCATGGCCAGCACTACCTTTAGTATAGAGGCTATGCCTGCGGCCGCCTCAAGGTGGCCTATGTTGGTTTTTACTGACCCTATGCCACAAAACTGCTTGCTATTGGTAGTTTGGGCAAAGGCGCGTGTCAGGCCGTCAATTTCTATGGGGTCGCCCAGGGAGGTGCCGGTGCCGTGTGCCTCAATGTACGAAATGTCATTGGCCGTGATGCCCGCCTGGTTTATGGCCTGCTGCACCAGCTTGGCATGCGCCCTGGGGTTAGGTGCGGTCAGGCCGTTGGCGGCGCCACCGTGGTTTACAGCGGTGCCGGTAATAACGGCCAGTATGTGGTTGCCATCGGCCTGCGCTTGTGAAAGGGGCTTCAGCAAAATGGCCCCTGCCCCCTCGCCCAGTACTATGCCGTTGGCGCTGTTGTCAAATGCTTTGCACTGCCCGTCTGGCGCCAGTACGCCCATGCGGCTCATGCCCACGTAATAATCGGGCGATAGCTGCAGGTTTACACCACCGGCCAGGGCCATGGTGCACTCGCCACGGCGCAGGCTTTTGCAGGCCTCGTTTACAGCCACCAGTGCTGATGAGCACAAAGTATCAACCAGTATAGAGGGGCCTGTAAAGTCAAAGCAGTAGCTAATGCGGTTGGGTATGACGGGCGTCATGTTGCCAATGCCTGCAGGGTAATCGGCCTTTTGCAGCTCTGGCATAATGCGCTTGTAGTAGTCGTTTTTGCTGCACCCTACAAACACGCCCACGTTTTTGCCTTTGTACTGGCGGGCGTCATAGCCGGCGTGCTCAAAGGTTTCCCAGGCTACCTCAAGCATTAACCGCTGCTGCGGGTCAATGAGGGCCGCCTCACGGGGCGATATGTCAAAAAACAGTGGGTCAAACTCGTCTACCTGATCAATAAAGCCACCCCAGCGCGAGTTGGTTTTGTTCTCTGCGTCGGGGTTGCTGTCAAAGTAAGGCTTCCAGTCCCAGTGGTTGTCAGGTACCTCGGTAATGGCATTGCCACCCTGCGCCAGCAGTTGCCAAAACTGTTGCAGGTTGTTGGCCCCTGGCAGGCGGCAGCCCATGCCAATAATGGCTATGGGCTCGTTGGCCGCATGCTTTTCAGCATCGAGGGCTTCCTGCAGGTTCCTGACCTTAATCAGCGCATCTTTGATGAGTGTTTTGCGGTCCATAGTTTTCCCCAGCCTGTTATTTGTTGTCTTTTTTCAGTTCAGCAGCCAGCAGTTGCGCCAGCTCGTCTTCTTCCATATCATCAAGGTCAGCCTCGTTAGTGGCTGTGGTTTGGGTTGGCTGGGCGCCCACCTGTGTATCAGTCGTGTTCAGGGTACCCACCGCCTCGGCATCAACACCGTTCATGCGGTTTAGCAGGGTGCTGCCATAGTCTTCAATCAGCTGGTCAATGAGGCGGGCCAGGGTAGGCGCTTCAAACAACAGGGTGGCTGGCAGGGCTATGCCAAAGTACTCGCCCAGGTTGTTCACCGCCTCTACCCCTTTAATAGAGCTTACGCCCATGCTGTGAAAGCTTTTGTTCAGGGCAATATTTCGGGGGTGCGTGCCCAGGGTGGTGGCAATAATGCGCAGCACCTCATCACCCACCCATTTTTTCAGCGAGGTGTTCTGAGCCTCATGGGTATTGCCTGCCGGGCTGTTGCCAGCGGGCTGGGTGTTGCCTGTAATCTGGTTCCAGATAGCTTCTTTCTGGTTGGGGAAGATGGTATCTTCAGTAACGGGGCTGTAGGATAGGCCATTCTTTTTATCAGGAAATACCGCCTTGAACTTACGCTTGGGCGGGTGTTGTTGCATTAGGTTTTGTAGTGCCTGCTTTTTGCCGTACACAACTGATACCTGCTGTTGGTCAATCATCTCGGCCAGTGCATCCTGCCCCTGGTTAGCCGCTGCATCGTCAGTGGCCACGGGGTTAAATACTATGCGTGCGCCTTTGTTCAGGGCCCATATTTTTTCTATCATTTCAAGGTGGCTCTCGCTTTGGCCCAGTACCAGCACGGTATCGTGGTGGCTAAAGCCCACCCGGTTGTCAAGCTGGTTGCAGTACAGGGCTATGAAGGTGCTTGAAATATGCTGTAGTGAGGGCTGGCCGTTTTTAATGTGCAGTATATGGCACAGGTCATCGGCCAGGGCTACGGCAATGCCAGGGTTGGTGGCCGGCATTTTGCTGATTTCGGCCTGCAGGTCATTGAGGTAGTAGGCCTCTGTACCTTCAGGCCAGGTGGCGTTGCCCGTGACCACCACGGGTATGCCCTGCGCCACCAGGTACTGCTGCAACTGCTCACTTTCGCGGCAACAGGGCAGCGGTATGTAGGTTTTGCCGGTTTTCATGATGGCCAGCAGGGCCGCCACCATTTGGGCATTATTGGCCATGCACAAGGCCACTTTACTGGCTGTAGCAGCGGGTTGCCCCAATAGGTAATGCGCTATGGCATTGGCTTTGCGGTTTAGCTCATTAAAGGTTACCGGCTGGCCGTTTTCAACCAGGGCCGTGCGGTTGGGGTTGAGCATGGTTTGCTGCTCAAACAGGGCTATCAGGGGCTGGCTGTTGTACTGGTCAAACGGCATAGTGCTTGACCAGGCCACGTCAAGCTGGCCGTTTAAGAACATTTGCTTTGTGGCACGGCGCTGTATTTTACCACTGCTGGTTTTGGCAATGGCACCGGTGCGGATTAGCACCAGGGCGTATAGTTGCACCTCGTGCTGCTCGTATACCTGTTGTTGTACCTGCTCGTAAACCGCTTCATAATCAAGCTGGCCAATGGCGGTACGCTCAAGCTCCTGCACCACCACCAGGCGCTCTTCGCCGGCCAGGTCGGCCGAGAAGGCTGCGTTGCAACCGGCACGCAGGCCGGGGCTGCTGGTTTCTACCGTATGCTCAATGTCCTGTGGGTAGTGGTTGCGGCCGTTAATAATAATCAGGTCTTTGCGCCTGCCAGATACGTATATTTCACCATCGCGCATAAAGCCCAGGTCGCCTGTGCGCAGGTAGTGTTGCCCTGAAGCATCGCCGGCAATGGTGGCGTGAAAGTCTTCTTTGGTTTTGGCTTCATTTTGCCAGTAGCCTTTAGCCACTGAGCCGCCGGCAATCCATATTTCACCAATTACGCTATCGGCGCAAGGGGCAAAGGTATCTGGGTTAACAATGCGCACGTCTAAATCGCCAGTAGGCTCACCGCAGCCAATTACGGCGTGGGCATCAGCATGGTCTGGCGCTACGTAGTTAAGCGTATTGTTTTTCAGGTTAGCCAACGATACGTGGTGCACGGTGGGGTCAGTACCTTCGGCCGACATGCTGACGAGCAACGTTGCCTCTGCCAGGCCATAGCAGGGTTTGTGTGCCTGTGCGTTAAAGCCTACCGCCTTGAAGCGCTCAGCAAATTGCTGTATGGTGTCTTCACGTACGGGCTCGGCACCGTTAAAGGCGGTATCCCAGCTGCTTAGGTCAAGGCCCTGCATCTCTTCGTCAGTGACTTTGTTCACACACAGCTGGTAGGCAAAGTTAGGCCCACCGCTAGAGTGTGCCTTGTATTTGCTAATGGCTTTGAGCCAGCGTACAGGCTTGCGCAGAAAGTCAACCGGCGACATCATTACCATGTGGCCGCCCAGGTACAGCGATTGCAGTATGTTGCCAATCAGGCCCATGTCGTGGTATATGGGCAGCCAGGTTACGTAGGTAAGGCCGGGGTGGTTGTGCAGGCCAATTTCAAGCAGGGCCTGGTTGTGCATGAGGTTGCCATGGCTTACCATTACACCCTTAGGGTTGCCGGTAGAGCCAGAGGTGTATTGCAAAAAGGCAATATCATCATGGGTAACGCCGGGGTCAGTCCATTGGCTGGCCAGGGCATCATCTATTTTTTCGGGCACCAGCCAGTGCAGGTGCGATAGCTGCGGCTGTGCCTCAAAGGTTTTTTCAATTTGCTGGTAAATGTACCCGTCGGTCAGGGCGGCCTTGGCCTGGCAGTCAATCAAAATTGACTTGAGCCGGCCAATAGAGCGGTTTTTGCGTGGGGGGTAGGCCGGTACAGCAATTACACCTGCATATAAGCAGGCCATAAAGGCCACCACATAGTCAAGACCAGGAGGGAACAATAACAGGGCCCGCTCTCCTTTCAGCCCCTTTTGCTGCATGGTGGCAGCAAAAGCTCTTACTTTATTATCCAGCTCACTGTAAGTGAGGTGCCCTGCTTCTTCTTCTCCGTCTGCCAAAAATGTATATGCCCTGTCATTGGGTTGGGTTGTTGCATAATGACGCAGCGAAGCAATCAAATGGTCTTGAACAGTGATTTGCATGCGTAATTGAGTCTGGTTTATAGTATTACAATAGTTATAACCAGAAAGAAAGGGGTGTGTTTAGAATCAAGAGGAATTTTAAAGTGACGGTAATTGGAATAGTACCACAATAAAAGGTTAAAAACCGGGCCGCATTGGCTGCAGGGGGTTTTACTGCCACAGCCACAGCCACTAATAACTTTAAGGCACTTTAACACGTTAAACCTGGGTAGGCCCTACCACAACATAGGGCAGGATTCATTTCAAAGTATGGATCAGATTATGTAAATTTATGTAGAAGCATAGAAGGTATGGAAAACTATCGATTCAAAAAAGACACGAAAGTAAAAGCCACCAGAGGCGGCTCATTATATATTGATCATAAAGATCTTTTAGAAAATGACGGGTTTCAGGAAATTGTAAAAGTATTGAAAGGTGAAGCCCGGCCGTTAACTCCCCCCGCTCAAGACTAAGGCCACACAGCGCACATGTCTTTAAACATTTTTGTATTACCGCTATTGGCGGGTTATATCTTTATTAACTTCTGTGATGCCTTCAGGCTGTTTCATCAAAACATTGATAGGCAAAAACTTATTTACAATTCATCTCTGGCCGGCCTGGCTTATCTGGTACTTTCTTATTTACTGCTTGAGGTTTACAGTTTAACCTGCCTGCACCCTTTCATGGCTGTTGAACAGCGCTATAAAAGCCCCTCATTGGGGGTATCAATCGGGGCTGTGCTCCTGGCCGTATTACATACTGTGTTTACAAATTTACTTTTCAGGTTTAAAGTACAGGTAACTCATAAACAGCCGGTGGCAGGCTCGTTGTTAAGTAAGTTGATGCACATATTGCCAGTAAGGGCCTGGCGCAGCCGTGGTTACCCACGCTTAAGCTAGTAAAAAACGGCAATGTAAATATTATTGCCGATACCATAGAAAAGTACGGCAGTAATTCAGAAAAGCTGCTTTTAACCAGCTTTAATGCCTTTGACGCCGGCAAGCCACTACCCTTGCGCTTTAACCTGAAAGAGGGGGCTTTTTATGTGGGTATTGTTACCAAGCTTAATGAACCAAGGCACCAGCGCTTTGTATGCATTTTGCCTTTGTTAAAAGGCCGGTGGGACAATGAGCGCAACCAGTGGGTAATTACCCAGAACTACGGCTCAGGCAGTTCTTTTACCGTGCATACTGAAATGCATGTAGCCATGCAGGAAACGCTTAGTATTGAGGTTATTGGCCTTGACGACCTGGCAACACTGGTTCAGGGTTAGCCTGCTCATCAAGACAAGCCATACCATTAAAAAATACAATTAACAGATGAAAGCAAGGTAAAGGCCACAGTGGCCTTTACCTGCTTAACGATCAATATATTGTTCAACTTTAACTTTCTGTGCTACTACTCATACTTGAGGTTGGTTGCCGGGTTCATTCTGGCCGTTCTGATGGTTTCGTAACTCATGGTTACTACGGCAATGAAGAATATAATGGCAATAGGCACCAGGAATAACACCAGGCCTACCTGTATGCGGTAGGGGTAGTTATCCAGCCAGTTAATCAAAATCAAGTATACAATAGGGCAGGCAATAAGGCTGCCATACATCACCAACTTAATAAAGTCTTTAGAGAGCAATAGCAGCAGCTGGTCTTCAGAGGCACCCAGTACCTTGCGCACACTAATTTCTTTGGTGCGTTGTTTGGCAGTGTAGGTTACAAAACCAAACAGGCCAAGGCAGGCAATGAATATGGCTAAGCCAGAAAACACTGCAAATACACGCCCAAACTGCTGGTCGCCGGCATACTGCTGGTCAAACTTATCATCTAAGAAGAAGTAGTCAAACGGGTTACCCGGGAAGTATGCCTGGTATTGTTCCTTAGCAGTAGCTATGGTGTTTCTGATGGTGTTTACTGGGTCATCGCCAGCATCTAACCGCATGGTATAAAAGCTATAGCCACGGGGCTGGTATTGAATAATAATGGGGTCAATCGATTCTTTTAACGCCTTGTGGTTGTAGTCTTTAATTACCCCAATAATTTTAACCCGGCCCACATGTTGTATGGTGAGAAACTGATCTACCGCCTCAGCTGCCGAAGCAAAACCCTGAGCCCTCATGGTAGACTGGTTAATGATCACGGGCCTTGATTCAGCGTTGATGTTTTCTTTAGTAAAGTTGCTACCCGCCAGCATTTCAATTTTATAGGTTTCCAGAAAGTCAAGGTCCATGGCAAACAACTGGTACAGTACATCTAACTCAGAGTCGTTTCCATCTCTCCTCACGTTTTTGGTACCCCAGTTGTAGCCTCTGCCAGGTATATTGGCCGAGCCTGCTACTTTGGTTATTGTTGGGTAGCGCATCAGTTCAGTCTTAAAGAAATCGCTATTGGCCAACGCCACTGAGTCGCGCTTGGGTGCCCTGATTACCAACAGGTGCTCAAGGTCCATGCCCAGGTCCTGGTTACGCATGTACTCAATCTGACGGTATACGGTATAGGTACCGGCCAGTAAGGCTACTGATATAGCAAACTGAAATACTACCAGTGATTTACGCAGCAATATGCCCGAACGAGAGTTTTTGAAGTTGCCCTTCAATACCTCTGAAGGCTTAAAGCCAGACAAGACAAAGGCCGGGTACAAACCTGACAGGAATGAGCCCAACAGGAAGGTAAAGATGAAGCCAAGCGACATACGCGGGGTAAGCAGCAACGACAGCGAGAGTGGGTCTGACGTAAGCTGGTTGTAGAATGGCTGCACAATAAGCACCAACAGGGTGGCAATGAGCACGCTAATGAGGTTAATCATGAGTGACTCAAGCAAAAACTGCCTGATAAGCTCGTTGCGGTGGGCACCGGTTACTTTTCTGATGCCTACTTCTTTGGCGCGTTTTAGTGATTGTGCCGTGGCCAGGCTTATGTAGTTTACCCAGGCTACAATTAAGATCAATAACGTAACTATTACCAGAAAGCGCACCAGCTTTACGCTGCCTACTTCTTTCAGGTCAGTATCCATGCCTGAGTGCAGGTGTATTGAGGGCAATGCCTCAAACTCAAACTTAACGTTTACACCATCTTCAAACCAGCTGTTTTTCTGTGCATTAATTTTGCTGAGCAGGGCATCAGCATCAGCCCCTTTTTTAAGCTTTATGTAGGTAAAGAAGCTGTTGCGGCCCCAACCCTGGTTAAATATGATTGACCCCGCATTGGCAATGGTAGGGTATGAAAACATGATATCAAACGCTATGTGCGAGTTGGCTGGTATGTCTTCAAATACCCCGGTAATTTTGTAACGGGTGTTGCCGTAGTTATCTTCTACCATAAAAGTCTGGCCCAGTGGGTTTACTTTATTTCTGAAGTACTTCTCGGCAATGCTTTTAGAAATTACGGCAGTGTTGGGCTCGTCCAGGCGTTCTTCACCATTAAGCATCGGGAAGGTAAGCACCTTAAATACTTCAGAGTTGCCATGCACCACGCGCTCTTCTCTGGCCACAATAGGTACAGCCCCAATGTCTTCAGGGGTGTAGGTTACTACTGTGCGGTTAGAGGGGTTCATCAGGGCCACCTTTTCAACTTCAGGAAATACCGACTCAATTTTGGGGCCCAGTGCCGGTGGTGAAGTAGGGAAGCGTGCCTCTTTGGCATCGCGAATTACCCTGTAAATGCGGTTTTTGTCTTTGTGAAAGTCATCAAAGCTTAGTTGGTACTCAACATATTCTAAAATAAGTAAGCTGGCTGCCACGCCAACAACAAGGCCAAGAATGTTAATGGCAGAAAAAAGCTTGTTGTTGACCAGAAAGCGAATGATGATTTTTAAATAGTTTTTAAACATGACTTGGTAGGTTAATTAGTCTGCCAATGAATTAAAGGTTTTGCGGGATAGTGGCCTTGAATGATACCGGGACGATATCTTTAGGGCCACCTTCTAACAGGTCAAAGTTTTTACGGTTAAGGGTAGCTGTACCCTCAACTGTATAGGGTGCTGCTTCACTAATGGTAAATTGTACAGGCACTTCCTGACTTACCCCTTTGATGGTAATATTTGCGTTAGAGGAGTAGGTGCCGTCGTCATTTTTGCTGGCCTTGTCAATAACCACAGTAGCCAGCGGAAACTTCTTAGTATTGAACCAATGCTCTTTATTTTTCAGGTGGCGAACCATCACTTTGTTTTCATTAAAGATTGATTTCACCTTTATTTCCACTTCAACGTGCAGGTCTTCAATGTTACCTGAAGGTATTTCGGCTTTGGTAATGGCCCACTCTTGAAAAGACATGACTTTTTCATATTTGGTGGTGCCTATAAAAGTAATTTCACCAGGAGGGGCTGTTTTCTTCGTGCTTGTAGGCGCATCAATAAGTGGGCCTGTAAACGCAAACGATAAAACCAAAAACACTGTGGCCAGTATTGATTTGGTTATATAGTGCATGCGCTTATTCTTAACAGTGTTCATAGAGTTTGTTAGTTAAGCAGTTGAACAACATTTTTCTGAGTAGTGATATAACTAATAGAAAGCCATTTTGTTTAGCCTGCCTGTGCCTGCACCACAGGTGTGTTGTATGGCCATCACACGGCAAACAGCCCCCAACCAACAGGCAAATCAGACTATTTTACTATCACCCCACTAAAACTCACTGAATAACAACACCTTACAAGCCCAATTGTTGTATTTTATTTCTATTGGCTTTTTATGTATTTTTATGGTACACAGAAGGCATTGTTGTTTTATGGATCTATTGCACGTTCAGCATTATTTTAATACCCTTACCGACGACGGTTTGAGCTTTTTTTACCAGGGCGACTTTCTGGATGATGTGACGGCGCAAATCATGGAGCTGCAAGACAGGCCGGAAGACAGCACTACAGGCAAGCTGCCAACCCGCAGAAAGGTGAATTTTTTAATTGCTGAATGCTTCCAGAATGTGATCAGGCATGCTGATACGCCCGAGATCGTAAACGCCACCAATAACAAACCCAGTATGTTTATGATCAGGCAACTGGGGGGCGATTATTATGTGGCTTCGGCCAATTTGATAGACCGCCTCAAGGTAGATATGCTTGAGAAGCACCTTGACAATATCAATACCCTTAGCCAGGAATCATTGCGGCAGTTGTATACTGAGGTGCTGGCCAACCAGGAGTTTTCAAGCAAGGGCGGGGCCGGGCTGGGCCTGATAGAGATGGCCCGCAAAACAAAAGAGAAGTATGATTACCACTTTGAGTTTATCAACTTTTACCACTCACTGTTTTACATATTAATTAAGCTTAAGCAGGCAAATGCCACCAATAGCAGCAACCTGTTGCACCTGCGCGATATACAGCCCTTTTACCACAATTTAATTAAGGAGAATATACTGGTGATGCATAAAGGTGACTTTTCGCAGCATTCAGTATTGCCTATTTTGGGTATGATGGAACAAAACCTGCCCCAAGACGCTGAGGGGCGCAGCCTGCAAAAAAAGGTGGGTTATATGCTGATTGAGCTATTGCAGAATATGAGTAAACATGGCCTGGCAGAAACCAATGGGCACCGAAAGGGGCTATTTATGATTGGCTACCAGGATGATGCCTACCTGGTAGGTACTGGCAATTATGTTGCCAGCAGCGAGGTAGACGCGCTCAAGAACAGGCTTGATGGGTTGGCAGCCATGGATGCAGCCGCCCTTACAGCGCATTATAAGTATTGCCTGGTGCATAACCCGGTAGGCGAAAAGGGCAGTGCCGGCCTTGGGCTGATTGATATTGCCCGTATATGTAATAACCACGTAACCTATAGCTTTAAACCAACGGCACCCGACAGGGCCTTCTTTTCTATGATGATTAAAATTAAGCGGAATGGATAAAAAGCTTGAACTGAAGGCACAGCCAGATACCCCGTACGTATTGTTTGACCGTACATCAGGCATTTTCCAAATGAAGGGACGCTCTATGCCTGAAGATGCGGCTGCATTTTATGAACCCATTTTTGAATGGCTTGAGGGCTACGCCCAGCAACCCCTGCCAGAAACATTCTTTGAGTTTGAGCTGGAGTATTTTAATTCAAGCTCTTTAAAGCAGGTACTGCACCTGTTGCTTGAGCTTGAAAAGCTTGGTACAATGGGCAGTAAGGTTACTATTTTGTGGCGCTACCACGCCTATGATGAGATTATGGAAATGAAAGGGCAAGAGCTGGCCAGCTTAATTGATGTGCCTTTTAAATTTGCCGAGGTATCGTAACCGGCAGCTAGGGCAGCCTGATGCCCACCACCATCATATCATCAATTTGTTGGCCTTTGCCCAGCCAGTCGTCTATTTGGTCATGCACCACCTGGTACTGTTCAGTAATGCCATTATCAGCAATAGAAGCCAGCATTTTTCTGAACCTGATAGAGCTGTACTTTTCATTGTTGGGCCCGCCAAACTGGTCAAGGTAACCATCAGTAAAGAGGTACAGCATATCACCACTTTGGTAGGGTATTTTCTTATCAGCAAAAGCTACCTGCCCAGCCTTTGTACGCCCTGCTAGGCGCCCCCCAATAAATTGAATGCTGCCTTTGTGTATGTGCACTTTGCTTTTGTGCACGGTGTAGATATTACTCATGGCCCCGGCAAAATGCAGCATTTGCTGCTGTGTATCGAGTATGCACAGGGCCATTTCCATGCCGTCGTGGTGGCTGCCGGGTCTGTCTTGCTTCAGCTTGGCTACAACGCCCTTGTGCAGCTCTGTCAAAATAGCAGCAGCGCAGGTAGTATCATGCGGTTTTACGATGGTATTAAGCAGGTCGTGCCCAATCATTGACATCAAAGCACCAGGTACCCCATGGCCGGTACAATCGGCCACAGCAAATATTTTTAAGTGCCCCGCCTGCCTGTACCAGCAAAAGTCTCCGCTCACAATATCTTTGGGCCTGTTGTAAATGAATGACTCAGGAAACAGCGCCTGCAGGCCATCTTCATCTGGTAACACCAGCCGCTGTATGCGCCTGGCGTAGTTCAGGTTTTCAGTAATGGTGGTGTTTTTGTACACCAGCGTTTTGTTGTTGAGGTGCTTCTCTCTATAATATATATATAGCAATACGGCTACTACCACCATTAAAAACAAAGCGCTGCTTAGCCACAGCATAGACTTGCGCTTGCCCCTGAGCTGATCGTTTTGTAGTAATAACCGCTCAGTAGCATAGCCCACACGCTCTTCGGCCAGTTGTATGCGGCTTTCCTGGTACAGCAGCAGCAGGCTGTCGGCGGCAGTACGCGCCAGCAGCCTGTTTACTTCAAGCCTGAAGCGCTGTAGTTGCAGCTCCTGCTCAAAGGCCAGCGTATCATCACTTTGTTGCAGGGCATCTAAAATTTGCAGGCCCTGCAAGGCCAGGGTGCGATTCAGGTAAAAGGTATTGCCTGTGTTGTTCAGGGGGGGCAGCAGCAGGGTATCTATTGCTGTGTATTGAACTACACTGCCGCTACCTGCTGTTGGCCGCAGTAGCCGCTCGCGGTTGCCTTTGTTGCGGTCAATGGCTTTTGCCATAAGGTCAAGGGGGGTGTCGGTCCATTTTTTACCCCATTTGCCTGTTCTATCTTCTAGCAACTCAAGGTCAAAAAAGGCTGAGTCTTTGCGGTAATACAGCCGGCCCAGGGCATCATTCAGTGTGGGGTCCTGCCCATTGTTGTGGCTGTTTAATATAAAGGCTGCCGCTTTAAAGGTTATGCCGTACGCCCTTCTTGCTTCTGGTATGGCGCGGGTATCTACCAGTAGCTCGGTTTGGCTGTAGCCAGCTTTGCTTACCTTCAGCTGGTACAGGGTATTAAAAGCCAGCACAAGGGTAAAATTACCTTCAGTATTGGTAAATGCCTCAGTAACAACCTGGCCATTGTTTAGCAGCTGTATGGTAGCGCCTTCAAGGGCCCCTTCAATGCGTACCGGGCTACTCTTTTTAAAAAGGCCCTTAGCAGGTGCCTGTGCATAGGCCAGCACGT
>CAZXTW010000089.1:0-13268 GCA_964643525.1 uncultured Roseivirgaceae bacterium | reverse complement strand
TATATGTTGTGGTTTGAGCTGGTGAAATTTTATAGGTAAACCCATCAAATACATAACGGTCGGCACCCATAAATACTACTGTACCTTTACCCCAGTTGTATACAAATGAAGCCTCAAGGTCTTCATTAATACGGTAGTGTATGGCACCCTGCGCTTTAATGTTTTCTACATCATAAGGGGCCAGTTGGTCTTCTCTAAAACCAGTACGACTTACCAGTACGGGGGTACCCCCAGGGCCCAGCGGCAGCGGGGCAGCGGTAGCATCACCATACACATTGTAGGCATCAATACCAGGGTTGGTTTCTCTGGTTTCAACCGTACCATCAGAAAGTATATTGGTATTATCAGTAGCGTGCCAGTCTTCAGCAGTCATATACTGAAAGTTGGCTTTGAAGGCAAACTTATCATTAATAGCCTTTGCGTACCTTACGTTAAAATCGTGGAACAACGAGGGGTCGTTATCCTCACCATCAACGTGGTTCACACCAGTTTTGTACTGGCCGCTAATGCCCTGGTACTCAAAAGGGTTTTTACTGTTCATGATAATCAACCCGTTAATGGCGTTAGGGCCATACAAGGCCGAAGCAGCACCGGGTAGCAGCTCAACGCTTTCAAGGTCAAGCTCAGGTATGCCAAACAAGCTACCTACGGCAAAGTTCAGGCCGGGGGTGTTGTTATCCATACCATCTACCAGTTGCACAACACGGGTGTTACCCGTCTCATTAAAACTCCGCAAGCTTAAGCTTTTGAAGCCAAACGACTGGGTGTTGATGTCAATACCCTTGTAATTAATCAGGGCACTGTAAAAGTCTTCAGCGGCAGCTTCTCTGATATCCAGAATGTCCATTTTTTCAATGGCTACTGGCGACTCAAGAATGCTTTGTTCAAAACGAGAAGCTGAAACAACTACCTCATCACCCATATAAATCTGCTCTTCCATTTTAATATCAAATGGTGCTGAACTGTTAGAGCCGTCAACAACAATCTCTTGCGTTGTGTAACCAATGATTGAGAAGACCAGAGTGAATGGGGTAGGCGTTGATACGTCCAGTTGAAAATTACCGTCATAGTCAGAAATGGTTCCGATTACCTTTCCTTTCAAGGCAATGTTAACCCCAACCAGAGCTTCGCCGCTTTCAGCGTCAGTAATGGTACCACTAATGGATGCCTGCCTGGCCAGCACCAACTGTGGCAGGCTACCTAAAAGCAGTAGCATGAGTGTGCAAATGAGTGTAAACCTTTTTATTCTCATAGTGTTTCTATTAGTGTTGATTTTTGCTCAAATTAGAAAAAACGAAGTGAAGTAAGAAAATTACTTTTTAAGGTCAGTTTTTGAGTTAATTATATACGTGCCACACATCCCTGCCATTTTTATTCTTCGAAAATAAAAAATGGTGTTAACGAGGTTAAAAATAGGAATTCCACCCAAAAAACTACACTAATAAGTAAATATTTTGCAGGTTAGGCTAACAAATCACCCAAGTTGTTTATGCTTCACACATGCTTGGTCATAATGGGTTAACACGATATAGCTGGTAATTTTTATTGATTTGATACCCCCGTATTTTATCGTATATGCCTACGTAATAACCTGTAGGGTTTACCCTTTAATTTGTGCAAAACAAGCTAAAACACCTATGACATTTTTAAAATCCAAGGCTTTAGTTACAACTGTAAACCGGGCAGTTAATAGAAAAATAGCATTGGCTTAACGGGTCAGTACAATATAGTCGCTAATTAAAGTCCTTAAAAACCCTGTTTTGTTCTTAGGTACCTGCTCAATACCTGTTTTGTCTTGTATTTTCGTGATAAGCTGCAACACTGCTTCTTTATGTGCTGTGTTGGGGTGTTGGTGGTATTGCTCAAGCACCTCTTTGGCCAAAAGCATGTCGGCCTCATTGAGCTTAGCTACCTCTGGGTAGCTGGGGGTGTGGTTGTTAATGGTTTTAATGCTTAGTAAATCACCCAGCTTCATTTCAGCATAGGGTTTGGTTTTGATCAGGGTGGTGTTGGCTACCACATCACCAATGCGTTGTTTATTATTTGATGAGCCCACAAATATGGCAGCTATTATGCCTATTGTGCCGTAAATGTCAATCCACCTGAACACCCAACGCAATAAATAGGCATTCAATTCTGGCTCTTTACCGTTCAGTTTTACTACTTTTATACCCAATGCCAACTTACCTACTGTTTGGCCGTTGTTAAAAATCTCCATGCATAGTGTGTAACAAAATAATATAGGTACGTATATAAAAAAGGCTATTACACTGGCTACATCTCCTGAAAAAGCCGAAAACGTAAGCAACTGAAGTAAGGAAATGGATACGATTATGATCACAAAATCAATAAACCATGCAAATATACGGTCGCGCAACAAAGCCAGCTCATACTGAATGGTTACGTTTTGCGTGGTATTAATTTCTATTGTTTGCATGAGCAGTTTTTAAATTTATTTTTACGGTATGCGCGAAACCAAGTTTATAGATCAAAACAAAGATAAGTGGGGGAAATTTGAAATCATACTGAAGCAGGAGCAAAAGGATCCTGACCAACTCAGTGATTTGTTTGTTGAAGTGACCGACGATTTGAGCTATTCAAGGACTTTTTATACCAATCGCTCCGTCAGAGTATACTTGAATGCCGTTGCGCAAAAAATATTTGGCAGCATTTATAAGAATAAAAAAAGCAACCTCAAAAGCTTTGTCAACTTCTGGAAGGAAGAGCTGCCCTACACCGTATTTCAATCACGCAAAGAGCTGCTGATCTCCTTCGCAATCTTTGCCTTGTCTGTCACCATTGGTGTCATCTCATCTGTGAATGACCCTGACTTTGCCCGCATTGTACTGGGCGATAATTATGTTGACATGACCCTTGCCAATATTGAAAATGATGACCCCATGCGGGTTTATAAAGAGCGCAGTCAAATCAACATGACCCTGGGCATTACCCTGAATAACCTCAGGGTAGCTTTTTTAACGTTTATATTAGGTATACTATATGCTATTGGCTCAGTGTTTATACTGGTCTATAATGGCATTATGGTGGGTACGTTTCAATACTTTTTTATTGAAAGAGACCTATTTTGGGAGTCGTTTCTAACGATATGGATACACGGCACCATAGAGATTATATCAATCATTATTGCTGGTGGGGCAGGCCTGGTAATGGGCAGTGGTTTGCTTTTTCCGGGCACACTTACCCGGCTTGAGTCTTTTCAACTTTCAGCTACAAGAGGGCTAAAAATAATGCTTGGGCTGGTACCGCTCATAATTCTGGCAGGCACAATTGAAGGGTTTGTTACCAGGTATACTGACGTGCCCGATGTAGTCAAGGGGCTGTTTATATTTATTTCTTTTGCCTATATGGTGGGTTATTTTGTAGTGTACCCCACCTTGCTTAACAGAAGAGGCTTTAAAAAGGTAAGAAACGAGTTTCAATACCTGCAACCTACCAATTTATCAAAGCAAAAATTTGAAGAGAAGATAAACAGCAACAGCCAGATTTTTAGAGAAACCATAACCTTTATCAGGCGTAATGCACAGCCAATTTTTAGCAGCAATGCCCTGATAACCATTATTACAATAATTGTGTGCATAGTATTGGCGCCACGTATTTTTAGCCTGTCTTATCCCGGCATTGAAGCATTTTATGCCACAAAAGAAATATTTAACTTTTACGAGTACCCATTGTTTTACCTACTATTTACAGTGGCATTTTCAACAATTATTTATGTGCCCATAGCCAAACTGGCCCACCACCCCAGCCAGATTAAATTGGGGCAGCTATTTTTTGGTAAAGCGCATATAGTCAACTTTTTAAAGTGCCTGGCACTGGTTGCAATTAATTTATCATTTATGTTTTTGCAATGGGGCTGGGTGGTGTTGCTTAACATTTTACTGCTGCCCGTTTTTGCACTGTGCCTGTTTGTGGCAATAAAAGATAACCTGGGGTTGTTTAAAGCGCTGGGCCGAACGTTTGCTCTTTTCAGAAACAACTATGGCAAAGCTTTATTGCTGTTTGTTATTTTTATATTGCTGGGTGCCTTAATGATACTATTCACCTCGCCAGTTTCATTATTGTCAATCTATACCTATGTGCTTGAACTGGTGTTATCATTTGATCCTGAAATCACCCAAATCATAGTTATGGCGTTTCAGGTAGCCCTGTTTATTTTCTTACTCTTATTTAGCGTTTCCAGCATGTTTATGGCTTATGGCATATCGTACCATAGCTACAAAGAAATTAATGAAGCCACTGGCTTAAAACGTAGAATTAACGAAATTGCCTAACAATACATGGCGTTTATCATTAAACGTATGAGCAAAGGTTTATTTATAAGTTTACTTTTAGTGTGTTGCCTCACTGTATGCTTAATAAGGCCCAACAAAAGTTGGTTCAATGTGCCAGTGCCGGCCAGCCAGGCTTTAGCTTATGGTTTGCCCCCCCATTGGGCTACCCCCCTGCTGCTTGTGGCCAATGACATGCGTAAAATTGACCGCAACAAATGGGAAGAGGCCAAAGAAGGCCTTGACTACAACGAGCGCCCCCCTGAAGAGGCCGAAGAAGAAGAACTTGACCTTAGCCCATCTAACAGCCTCTTTTTTAATGCAGGCTCTGGTATGCAGGTAGTATTTTATGTGGTAGTAATTGCTTTATTGGCGCTGGTTCTTTATTTCCTTTTTAAAGGCAACTACATCAAAAATGCCAAGCTTGATAAGAATAAACAGTTATTTTCTATTGAAGACATTGAGAACATTGAAGAGAACATTCACAACGCCAATCTACATGGCCTTCTAAAAGAGGCCATCCGCCAACGTGAGTTTAAACTGGCCATCAGAATATACTACCTGATTATTATCAGAGAGCTATCAGAGCAGGAGCTGATACGGTGGAAGCGCGAAAAGACCAACTTTGAGTACATCCGTGAAATGGCCAATAACCCGCACCACGACCAGTTTAGAGAGGTAACCATCCTGTTTGAACGCATATGGTATGGTGATAAGCTGGTGAATGAACCCATTTATGACAATGCCAAGCCTTACTTTTCGTCATTTTTAGCCACCATTCAAAAAACCGAGCAATCATGAAAGGTAAGGTCCCTATTATTGTTATCTCTATTATTCTTATAGGCGTTTTTGTTTTCTTCTATTACCAATACTCTGTTAGAAACAAACGGCACAACTGGATTGAAAGCTATAGAGAGTCTAGCGAATCACCCTATGGCCTGGCAGTACTGAAGCAGCTGCTTAAAGAGTACATGCCTGATAACCGCTTTATTGAATCAAGGTATGCTGTGGCAAATGGCATCCCAACTAACCCTGACACCACCTCAAGCTATTTTTTTGTAGGCGAAAACATTTATTTAAGCTATGAAGATATTGACACACTGGCTGAGTTTATCAGAAACGGCAATACGGCATTTTTTTCCATTAAAGAGTTTCCGTATAATATGGTTGACCTGTTTGACGATGGCTACTGTGTATCACATGAATGGGAAATTTCTGAAGATATCAACCTGAACTTTTCAGCACCCAACTACTCAAAAACTGAGGGCTACCCCTATACCTTTCAGGCCTGGGGTGACACCACCAAGTACCGTTGGTTTTATTATGATGTGGCAGACTGCTCATCAAGCATCAATATATTGGGCTACCAAAGTGGTGACGAATACTATGCCAACTTCATTGAGTTAAAGTATGGGCAGGGCCAGCTGTACCTGCATGCAAGCCCCATCACTTTTACCAACTTTCATTTAATTAGAGAAGAAGGTGTTGAGTATACTGAAAAGGTACTTTCATACCTGCCAGAAGGCAATGTGTATTTTGAAATAGGTAGCAGAATAGCCTCTAAAAACCCACAACAGCCACAGCGGGCTGGTAAAAATGCGTTGTCGTACATATTAAGCCAGCCAAGCTTAAAATGGGCCTTTTATTTAATTCTTATTATGGCGGTGCTGTACCTCATTTTTTACTCTAAGCGCCGGCAAAAACCCATACCTGTATTGGCCCCAAATGAAAATACCTCTATTGAGTTTACAGAAACCATTGGGCGGCTATATTTTCAGCAGAACAATCACAAAAAGCTGGTTGAAATGAAAGTCAAACACTTTAAAGAATTTATTAAAGACCGCTACAACCTGCATCAACACAATGACCAACAACAGCTTATTCAAAAGCTTTCTGGTAAGTCAGGGTTTGATGTAGCCTCAATACAAAAAATATTTGATACATTCGAAAAACTTGAAAAACGTTTAAACGTGGTTGCTGAAGACGTAATAGACCTGCACCAACAGTTAGAGTACTTCTACCACAATTGTAAATAATACATGGAAGATATCAACCTAAACAATGACCTTAGAGACGAGCTGTCACGTTTCTACAAGCTTACCGCACAAGTAAAGCAAGAAATCCGTAAGGTAATTATTGGGCAAGAGCATATGATTGACTTGTACCTGATTAGCTTGTTTTCTGGTGGGCACGTGTTACTTGAAGGGGTACCAGGCATAGCCAAAACACTAAGCGCCAAGCTGTTTGCCAAAACCATCAGTACAGACTTTTCGCGCATACAGTTTACACCAGACCTGATGCCTTCTGATGTAACAGGTACATCGATATTTAACATGAAAACAGCTGAGTTTACCTTTCAGCAGGGGCCGGTATTTTCAAACATAGTACTGATTGATGAAATTAACCGCTCGCCAGCTAAAACACAGGCGGCTCTGTTTGAAGTAATGGAAGAGCGACAGGTAACTGTAGATGGCACCCCCTACCCCATGTCATACCCTTTTATGGTTATTGCCACCCAAAACCCGGTTGAGCAGGAGGGCACCTACCGGTTGCCTGAAGCACAATTAGACAGGTTTTTGTTTAGAATTATACTTGATTACCCTAAGCTTGAAGAAGAAAAGGCCATTCTAAAGCGCTTTAACAATGATTTTAATAGTAAGGTGGTAGATGAGGTTACTGCTGTTATTAGCCCTGAGCAAATCAAAGAGTCGCAGGTACTGGTAGAAAAAATCTTTATCAAAGATGAACTGCTTGATTATATAGCTGAAATTGTATTCAGCACCAGAAATAATGGTGATCTGTTCCTGGGTGCCTCGCCCCGTGCCTCATTAGCCATTATGAAAGCTGCAAAAGCTGTGGCAGCCATGCAGGGCCGCGAATTTGTTACCCCTGATGACATTCAGTTTGTAGCTTTTCCGGTGCTGAATCATAGAATTATTTTAGCGCCAGACAAAGAAATGGAGGGCACTTCTACCGAAGAAATCATTAAAGAACTTGTGAAGAAAATTGAAGTACCCAGGTGAAGTTAGCGTTCAAAAACATATTTCTTACGGGTAGGTTGTTTGTGGCTTGTGGCGTCATAGCAGCACTGTTTGCTTTTAGTTTTGTTATTCCGGTGCTTTTTGCCCTGGCACAAACGCTTTTAATTGCTTTAGCCGCTCTGCTGGTAACTGATTGTATACTGTTGTTTAATACCAGTATTCAAGTTGAAGCACAACGGCTAATGGCCAGTTTATTATCATTAGGCTCTGACAACCCCATAACCATACACCTGAACAACCGCTCATACATCCCTTTAAAGTTTCGGCTGGTTGATGAGCTGCCCTACCAATTACAAATCAGAGACTTTGAGCTACAGTTTTCACTGCCCCGTAAATCAGATAAAGAAATAAAGTATACCGTAAGGCCCACACAAAGGGGGGTATACCAATTTGGTGATATTCATTGCTTTCTAACCTCAGTATTAGGCCTGGTTAAGCGGCGTTATACCAATAAAGCCACTACAGAAGTAGGCGTTTACCCCTCTATTATTGAAATGAAAAAATATGAACTGCGTAATTTGCAGCGCATATCTTTTCATTACGGCATTAAAAAAACCAGAAGGTTAGGTAACAGCTTTGAGTTTGACCAGATTAAAGAGTACATACCTGGCGATGACTTTTCAGATGTAAACTGGAAAGCCACCAGCAGGCGCAGCCAATTAATGGTAAACCATTATGAAGACGAGAAATCACAGCAGGTTTACTCTATTATTGATAAAAGCAGGGTAATGAAAATGCCCTTTAACAACCTAAGCCTGTTAGACTATGCCATTAACACCAGCCTGGTTATATCAAATACTGCATTGGGTAAAGAAGATAAGGCCGGTTTAATTACCTTTTCTGAAAAAATAGAAACTGTTGTAAGGGCCGATAAGAAAAAACGGCAGCTTAACCTCATTCTTGAAACCCTTTACAACGAGCGTGAAGGCAAGCATGAATCTGATTATGACATGCTGTATGCAGCTGTCAAAAGGCATGTAAAGGGCCGTAGCCTTTTATTTCTATACACCAATTTTGAAAGTCTTTATGCTTTTCAGCGTGCCATGCCCATGATTAGGCGCATTGCCAAAAGCCACTTACTGGTTGTGGTTATCTTTGAAAATACTGAAATCATTGATTACAGTCGCAAAACAGCCAATGACCTGCATGATGTTTACTTTAGTACCATTGCCCAAAAATTTGTTTACGAAAAAATACGCATAGTAAACGCCATTCAGCAATACGGCATACAGGTAATTCTATCAAAGCCCGAAGACCTTTCGATCAACTCAATCAACAAATACCTTGAGTTAAAGGCACGCCGTATGATTTAAACCAAGGCCACGGCTTTTTCATTAACTTTATTCTGCCCCCGGCTATTCATATACCAGCCAATACCCGCCAGGGTAATAATGGCCAGACCTATCATAACTAAAATAGCCTTACTGGGGTGCTTTACCAACGGTTGCTGGTTGCCTATAATTACATAGCCAGCCCAAAAATATGGGTGGGTAAACTCTTCATATTCATTTTCAATGTATTCTAACTTGGCTGCACGCAGGCTTTCGTCTTTGCTGGTACCTTCTTTAATATTGCTGTAAAACTTACCCATTAAATCAGCACTGGCACGGTCTTGAATTTTCCAGAGGGTCATCATTAAACTAGGGGTACCTGCAAACATAAACGTACGGGCCAGGCTCATAACACCCTCTCCTCGCTGGTAAGCCCCTACACCTGTTTGGCAGGCGCTAAGTACAACCATGCCTGTTTGTTTCAGGTCAAGCCCAACTACCTCGTAGGCAAACAGGCGCTGTTCAAACATATTACTGGTATTGCCAGTGGCAAATAACAAATTTGAATTCATGGCATCAGCATTATCCAGAATGCCATGCATGGCCAGGTGAATCACATCATAACCAGCTCCGTGCAGCAAAAAAGAATCTTTTACCGCTTGGGCCTTGTACAAGTACTTACCTTCAAACAAGGCAGAAATACTTTTTACCTCAAGCTCATTAAAAGTTAGCTCAAGGTTGCCCCCTCTTTGGGCAAGTGCGTTAAACTGGTCATTGCCATAGCTGGGGGCCATACCCAGGCAACGAATTGCATGCTTGGCAAAAGTACTTTTGTTATTTTCATTCTGTACTATGGCAGAGTAGGCATAAGATACATTGGTGGTTTTGATTACATACGGTAATGATGAAAAATTAACCTTATTGCTGGTTACTGCCTGGGTAAGCAGGGCTTCAAAAGGTATTGAAGTCAATATACCGTCAGGCACAACAATCAATGCCTGTGGCAGCCCCCCTGTTACCTCTGCTACAGGTTGCAACAGCGCTTTATACAAGTAATGGGCGCTGGTTACATAACCGCTATCTGCCACCCGCTGTTGCGCTTCGTGAGGGTACCTTTGGTTAATAGCCCCTAAAAACTGCTGGTGCTGTGCATAAAACTGCTTATCTAAGGGCACGGCACGCATCTCAATATCATTTTTAGTAACAATAAACAGGTACAATTGCTTGTTGCCCTGAAAGTACTCAATAAAAGCCTGCTTTTTACTGCTTTGTAAACTCTGCTGTAGCTGGCCAATGGCCAACACCTGGCGCCCGTACAATATGCGGTAATACTCATTGTAATATTGCTTCAGGCTATCAGTAAACACCTCATAGGCATGCTTGGCAGCAAACTGCTGCTTCAATATCTCATCATATATGGCCTGTTGTGCTTTATTAAACCCATTGCTGTTTTCGTTTTCAATACGTTTACGTCTTACAGCCAAATGGTGCATGCGGTAATACAGCTCCCGCTCTTTAGCCAGCTCTGCCTCGGGTATAACCTGGCTCAGGCGTGCTTCATCTTCTTTAATGGCATTAATTAAAAGGGTGCTTTTACTCTTTTCGGCAAAGTGCAGTGCCTTTTCTATGTATTGCCTGTCGTGGTCAATGGCATACAAAGCCTGGCAAATGGCCAGGGCTTCTTCAAAAACCTCATAATGTATATCATTCATTTTCTGTTTTGATACCTCGCTCACATAGCCGGTTCGTAACGAGTCCATGATATGCACCAGTAGCTCTACTGTGTTCAAGGCAGTGGCATAGTACTGCTTGCGGGCGTCCTCAGTTGGTAAACCTTCCGCCCAGAGGCTCAGCAGCTTCACCTTATTGCTCAAAGCATAAAGCAACTCTACATGGTTTGTTACTGCCAGGGGGGCTGGGTTTAAAGTTAAATCATGACCAATATCAGCCTTGGTCAGGGCATTTAAACCCTTTTGAGTGTACTGCAGGGCATCACTCGTTTGGTTAAACTGTTGCTCTACCTCGGCCAGCAACACATACAAAATACTTAAATAAACACTTTCATTACCCCATAACTTATGGCCCAGGGCAATGCCCTGTTGGGCATATTGTTTTGCCTCGTTAAGGTTACCCATGGCCAGTAATACCTTGGCCAACACCCAATAAGTAATGACGGTCTCTTCATTATCAGCCTGGTACAAACCCAGGGCTTCTTCTGCAAACTGCAGGGCTTTGTCATGTTGCTTCAGGCCTGAATGAGCAAAGGCTAAATTGTTACAGCTGGTAATATGCACAATGGTATCTGCATAGGTATCCATTGTTTTGGTAATGGCATAGGCGGCACGCACATATTGAAGCGCTTCAGGGTAGCGCGACAGGTAAATCAAAGGCAGGCCCATATTACCAAGGGTGGTAATCAGCCTTTCTCTGCCGGGGTTATGCCTGTTAATCAGCTCCTTGAGGCGCAGTGCCTCTAAATAATACGCTACTGCCTGCTGGTAGTCACCTCTTTCATAAAAGCTAACCCCAATATTATTCATATTGCTGGCAATAGAGCTAGAGTCTCTCAACGTCAATACCGCTTTGCTAAGTATGCATTGATTAGCCGCCCTGAATGCAGCCAGGCTTCTGGTATAATCTCGTAACGTATAATGGTAATAAGCACCAGCCTGCTGGTAAAAACCCTTCAGGTTAATGCTATTGGCCGGCAGGTACTGTTGAATAACAGCATATACGCTGTCAATTACAGGTTGTGCCAGTTGCTCCTTATTATACCGGTTATAATAAAACAGCCGATAGGCACCTGCCAGGCAGTATTGCTCCCACAACTGGTTGTGCTGGCTAATTTGCTGCCACAGCACCACGTAATGCCCAAGGCTATCGGGCATGTTGGTACTTATAAAATACGATACCTGGTTTTGAAGTTGGTCATAGCTGGTACTCAAGGCCAGGGCGGGCTGTTGCTGTAGCAAATTGAGGTAAATACTACGATAATAAGCCGCAAAGTGATATTTAGAAGCCTGGTACCGGTTTATTTTTTGTAATAAAGCATTGGCATAGGCCGAGTCGCGGGGGTAATCTGCCCGGTTAACCACTGGCATGTGTGAAGGGTCTGGCCTGTTGCCGCTTTTTTCATTACTGCCATAACCGGTACTTACCTGCTCATCAAACAATACAGAGTCTTTTAGCGGCTTTGGGCCATTGGCCTGTGCCCCAGTGGGACAAAAAGATAATAAAAAATGTAAGCATATAACAAAACATAACAAAGCTTCATGTGCCGGCCTGTTATGGGTTTTAAATGTTGTAAGTGCCTTCAACAGCTTTAGGGTTAACCGGGTTCTATTCATTGTTGTGCCACAGGGCTGTTAGTCAATTCAATAGTAAGTAAAATAGTGGCCTGCCTGCCATGGGGCAATTACAATTGCCAAATGTCATAGCAAACCTGATAATAAAAATAAGCAGAAAAGGCATATTTTTGGCAGCCTTTTCTGCTAAGCAATTACTTACACCAGGCGTCAAGCACTTCAATACTTTCTTGTTCGGCTACTAGTTCATCAGCTTCAAAAAGCATCACATGCACGCGGTACTCCTTATCGCCCCGCTGCCGCAGGGTGGGTATTTCCACACGCACTACAATAAGCTCCTGGTTGTGGCCAAAGCTCAGTTTGGTATCAAGCGGCCTTACTTCACGCTCAATTTCGTTATAGATGCCAAAACGAACCACAGCGGTAATGGGCTGCTCACTGATAAAATTGGTCCTGATAAAAAGTACAGTTTTTGCGGTTTTACTGAAGTTCTGCTCAGGCCCCTTAGGCCTTGAGCCAATTTCAACATCAAGTACATCTTTACTGTCAGGTGTTGTGTTGCTGGTGAACTTACGTAATGGGTACATCGTTAAAAATGGTTGATTTAATTGCCTACTCTTTTCAAGGTTTTTCGACTTCCACCTTTTAAAATAGTTTCCCAATTCATTGCCAAGCGCAAGTAACCAATGCGTACGGCTGCCTTTGTGTCGATTGTTTAGCCTGTCATTACAGCACATATATCATTTTTACTATATTGCCTATCAATAATTAATTAATCCAAGCGCTCAAAAAAATCACTAACAAGGTAGTTATTGGTCATTTCTACCTTATTATACCGCGTTGCCATTAATAGTTACCCTTCATTTTAAATAAAAATCAAGTATGTCTAAAATTTAGAAAATAAAAGACGAACATATCTTTAAAATATTTCACAATTAAGACCATCTAATTAACTTCATCAATCACCTACTGATGGACCAGGACCAACCACATAAAGACCATGACCAACTAAAGCAGTTAGCTGCAGGCAACAGCCACTACATCAGCAACTTATATAAGCTGTATTTTCCTAACATTAAATACTTTATTACCCGCAACAATGGCACTGAACAAGATGCCCGAGATATTTTTCAAGATGCCCTGGTGGTGCTTTACAACAAAGCCATTGACCCTGGCTTTGTATTAACCTCTTCATTGCTTACCTACATTTATTCGGTGTGCCGGTTTATGTGGCTCAAACATTTAAGAAAAAAGTCACATCACGAAGTAACCATTTCAGACACGATGGTATACATAGGTGAAGGTGATTTAGAACAAGCCTTTATTGAACGAGAAAAGTACAAGCTTGTCCGCGAAAAGTTT
>CAZXTW010000088.1:8368-13354 GCA_964643525.1 uncultured Roseivirgaceae bacterium | reverse complement strand
AACCTAAACCTTTACCCAAAATGAAAAACACTAAAAAACTGGGCCTGGCCCAACTGCAAGTACAAAGCTTTGTAACAAGCTGTAGCAATAAAATTGTTGGCGGCCTGCCCTGTACCGGTGCCGGTTGTAATGGCGATACCATTGAAACTGAATGTGTGCCTACCTGCGAAGAAAACAACAGGCAGCAACTCATTGGCTTTTGCTAAAAACCATGCTAAAAATTACTGACGCGGGGCCTGCCTCGCGTCTTTTTACATTACTTAACCCATATCGCAGGCGCTAGCTTCCAAGCTCATATTACGCCATTTTGGCGCGCTTAATCAGGTAGGCATACAGCACCTTATCAAACCCCTGCTGCACATCAGCCTCAATCAGGTCTATCTTAAACTGCCCACACTTTAATTGCAGGTTCTTTCTAAACTCGGCCATCTTTTCCTGATACACCTGCTTTACCTGGTAGGGCTTTAGCTTCAGCTTCTCTTGTGTTTCAAGGTCAATAAACTCATAGGGGCGGTCTTCAAACTCAAAATTTACCTCAGTGGCATAATCGGCCACGTGAAACACCAGCACCTCGTGCTTGTTGTGCTTTAAGTGCTGCAGGGCGGCAAAAATTTCCTGCTGCTCGTCGGCCCGCTGCAACATATCGCTAAAAATCACCACCAGTGAGCGTTTATGAATTTGCCCGGCTACCTCGTGCAGTACCTTGGCAATATCAGTAGGTACAGCGGTGGCTTCCTGTTGCATGAGCTGGCCCAGCTGCAACAGCAGGCTATGGGCATGCCTGGGGGTTGATTTAATTTGGGTCTGTACATCAACCTTGTCAGAAAAAGCAAACAGCCCCACCGCATCACGCTGCTTTTGCAACAGGTACACCAGCGAGGCGGCGGCCAGTGTGCTGAACTTCATTTTGTGGTAGCCCGGCTGGGGGTAGTACATAGACGATGAACGGTCTAACACAATGGCACAACGCAGGTTGGTTTCTTCTTCATACCGCTTGGTAAACAACTTATCGGTACGGGCAAACACCTTCCAGTCAATATGCCTGGTACTTTCGCCAGCATTATACAGCCTGTGTTCGGCAAACTCTACCGAAAAACCATGGTAGGGTGATTTGTGCAGGCCTGTAATAAACCCCTCTACCATTTGCCTGGCCAGCAATTCAAGGTTACCAAAGGCTCCGATTTCGTTCAGATCTATATTCATAGGCTAAATTTCTATTATAAATACGTAAAAAACCCACGGCAGGCCGCATTTTTACCCTGTAATGCTGCTTTACCTTACCATATTGTTATCGAAAGGGAAAATACCAATGTCCTATTTGCATTAATGAAATATATTATGCTATATTTAACCTGTTTTTAAGGCTTTTATTTTGACCTTGAATACAATCTTGATTGATCTGTGAAAACATACGATAGAACTGTGGACGAGAAAAAAGATTACGACAAGGAAGAGATTTATTCACAGCGAGTGAGGGCAGGTAAGCGGACTTACTTTTTCGATGTGAAGGCTACGCGGTCGAACGATTACTATCTTACAATTACCGAAAGCAAAAGAAAATACAAGGATGATGGCTTTGTGTATGAAAAGCACAAAATATTCTTGTATAAAGAAGACTTTGCCAAGTTTATGGAAGCCCTGGAGGGTACTGTTGAGCATGTAAAATCTGAGCTGATGCCAGAGGTTGACTTCTCGCAGTATAATGGCAACCACACAGAAAACGAAGTAGACAACGAACTAAGCTGGGACTAAACCAGGCCCGGTTTACCTTAAAATATGGGGCTCTTGACCGGCACGTCAAGGGCTTTTTTTATGGCCTCTTAAACTAAGGCTGCATGATTAACCTACGCGCCATATTGTACTTTGCCGGGGTGCTTGCCATTGCACTGATTGTACTCTTTTTTGCCTTTACCTTCTCAAACATATTTGCTTACATTACTATTTCATTAGTAATAGCCACCATTTTAAAACCCCTAACCAATTACTTTCACCGGGCGCGGTTTTTAAAATTAAGGTTACCCCGCGTGGTGGCCGTACTGCTAAGCTTTGCCACATTAATTACAGTAATAGCCTCATTTGTGGTGTTGTTCATACCGCTTATATCAGACCAGGTAGAAGTGATCTCCGGGCTAAGCGTGCAGGGCCAAAGCATGAACATCCAATCGTTTTTAGAGCAGGTAGAAACCTGGATGATTGACAACAAACTGGCCGTTGAGCCCGGCTTTATTACCACCAATATTGATGTGCAACAAATTGTTACGGCCAACCTGCAAAACGTACAATCTTTGCTGGGCACCTCGGTAAGCCTGGCGGCTGGCTTTTCAATAGGCCTGCTGGCCGTTACCTTCATTACCTTCTTTTTACTGTACGAGCAGGGCCTCATTAAGCAGTTGTTTCTTTCATTAATACCCAACCGGTATTTTGAAGTATACATAGCGGCGGTTTATAAAACCGAAACGCTGCTAACCAACTACCTGACGGGGCTGCTATTACAGATGCTTTCTATTTTTAGCCTGGCGGCCCTGGGGCTGCGCATTGTGGGCATTGAGTATGCCCTGACTATTGCGGCCTTTGCGGCGGTAGCCAATGTAATACCCTATGCCGGGCCAATACTGGGCTCAATGTTTGGCATAGTGGTGGGCCTGCTCAACCAGTTTAGCCAGCAAATACAAACGGCCAACGCCAACATTTACTGGGTGGTTGCGCCAGATATTGGCACGCTGCTACAGCAAACAGCTACGGCCGATGGGTACTGGTTACTGGTAGCGAAAATATTGATTGTTTTTGCGGTGGTGCAGCTCACCGATAATTTGGTGTTGCAGCCGCTTATATTTTCTAAAAGCGTAAAAGCACACCCTTTAGAAATATTTGTCATTATATTTGTGGGCGCAAATTTAGCCGGTATCATTGGAATGATTGCCGCAATACCTGTTTACACCATAGTGCGGGTATCGGCCATTGAAATATACAGAGGTTACAATACGTATTCAATTTTTCGAAATTAACGCCAAATATTTATTCTATGGGATTGCAATGTGGTATAGTTGGCTTGCCAAACGTAGGGAAATCTACCCTGTTTAATGCCCTTTCAAACGCTAAGGCAGAGGCTGCTAACTTCCCTTTTTGTACCATTGACCCCAACGTGGGGGTTATTACGGTGCCTGACCACCGGCTTGATGTACTGGCCGATTTGGTGACACCCCAAAAAATTATACCTACCGTTATTGAGTTTGTTGACATTGCCGGCCTGGTTAAAGGCGCCAGCAAAGGCGAGGGCCTGGGTAATAAGTTTTTAGCCAATATACGCGAGGTAGATGCTATTATACATGTAATACGCTGTTTTGAAGATGAAAACATAGTACACGTAGCAGGCAAAATTGACCCTGTAGGCGATAAAGAGGTGATTGACACTGAGCTGCAGCTGAAAGACCTGGACACGATTGAAAAACGCATACTGCGCCAACAGAAAATTGCCAAGTCGGGCGATGCTGTAGCAAAGAAAGAGATTGCCGTACTTGAAAAAGTAAAGGATGAGCTGGAGGCGGGAAAGAACGCCCGATCAGTGCAGTTCAGCGAGGATGAGGTGCAGACTGTCAAGAATTTGCAACTGTTAACCATCAAACCCGTAATATACGTAGCCAATGTTGATGAGGCTTCGGTACTGACAGGCAACGAACATGTTGAAACGCTCAAAAATGCCGTGAGCACTGAAAATGCCGATGTAATTCTTGTTTCAGCCTCTATTGAAGCTCAAATTGCTGAGCTGGATGATGAAGACGAAAAAGCCATGTTTCTGGAAGAATATGGTTTAACAGAGTCAGGCTTGAACAGATTAATCAGGGCCTCATATGCGCTGTTAAAATTAATTACCTATTTCACAGCCGGCGAAAAAGAGGTGCGTGCCTGGACGATCAGGAACGGGTGGAAGGCCCCCCAGGCGGCAGGTGTTATACACACTGATTTTGAAAAAGGATTTATTAAAGCTGAGGTTATTAAACTGAATGATTACGAGCAGTATAGAACCGAAGCGGCCTGCAGAGATGCGGGTAAAATTGCGATAGAAGGTAAGGAGTATGTGGTTAAAGACGGCGATGTGATGCATTTCCGCTTTAATGTGTAGATACAGCCTGCCTCTTTAAGGTATATTTTGCTGATAAAGGCGAAAATATTTTAACTTTTTGTTAAATATTTCTAATTTTCGCGAATAATAAGGGATTGCTAAACAAGATTTTTATAAAAATTGAGAGTCAGAGTTATTTTTAATTTGTTGAATAAGGGAGCTTACGTGCCATTTTACCACCAGTACCTACTTGCTCAATTCATTGAAGGTATTGTTATAAAAGGCGGCAATAATGAGTACCGTGAGTTTGAACTGTACAACTTTTCTGGGCTGAAGGGACAAACTAAAGTGAGCAGAAACGGGCTACATTACTATTCTAGTAAAGTTACACTCGTTTTTTCAAGCGTAAATGAAGATTTCCTGAAGTACTTTTTACAGGTACTTTTCTCCATTAAACAGTTTGAACTGGGTAAACTGGTGCTACAGCCTGAATCTGTTGAACATGAAGACCGGCCCGAGTTTACAGATGCCATGAAGTTCATCTGTATATCGCCCATGACCATATTCTTACCCCAGCTAATGGAAGGCGAGCGCGACAGCAAGGAGTTTATTTCGCCAGAGTATGACCTCTATTCTGATTTATTGTATGAGGCTACCATGTCGCGCTTAGAAGAGTTTGGCTACTCGCAAGAAAAAATAGAGCAATTCTATAAGTTTCAGCTGGTGCCAGATAAAAACTACCTGCAACGTATTAAAGAAACAAACAAAAAGTTTGCCCGCATATACCCCATTTATGGCAATGGGCAAAAGTACGAAATACGTGGGTACACCTTTCCCTTCACCCTGTTTGCTGCCAAAGAAGTAAACGAATTCATTTACGATGCTGGCATAGGTACCTTTACCAACAAAGGGTTTGGCATGGTTGA
>CAZXTW010000088.1:0-8268 GCA_964643525.1 uncultured Roseivirgaceae bacterium | reverse complement strand
AAATCGCCCCGGCCACCAATAGGTCTATAGTATACAAAAACCTCATACTGATTTTCAGTTTCAAAATGGCTGCCCTCAAAATGGTGCTCAGGCAGGGCATTACTTTTTACCAGGTACGTATAATTATACCAGCCCTGCTTCAGTTCTAACTCTGCCCGGTAGCCCTTATTTACCGCATCATACACCATTTTATTATCAGCATTGGCCTGCCAGTTGCTCAGGGCTCCATACACATGCACATCGCCCGTAATAGGGGCATCAGCCGCCAGAAAAAAGTTCACAAACACATAGTCAGACTCAATATGGCGGGTATCAGGCCCGGTTTCTACATTATTTACCACAAACTGCCCGTTAATATCCAGGTACTCGGCATAGGCCTGCGCGCCCCGGTCAATATCGCGCCGCAGCCACGCCCGGGCATAAGTAGGCTGCAGCTCTACCTTGGCCACATTCTGCCCATTAAAATTTAAGGTGCGCAGGTCAAAAAAGCGGTACTCATTGCCTGCCTTAAAATTATTCTCTAAATCAAAATGCCGGTACTCCAGCTCTTTGTTACTCTCGCGTACCATCGTGGGGCGCAAATCAGCCAGGGTTTGGTCCCAGCGCTGGTTTTGGCGCACCATTACATAAAACTGCTCTAGGGGGCTGCTAATCTCCAGGCGGTCATACCGTACCGTAAACTCAATCTGCTGGTTTACCCGGCGTTGTATCACCCCGGTGCTCAGCCCCACTGTAGGGGCTACGTCTGTCATATCGCGGTAAGCCATAAAGCGCTGGCTCAGCACCACATCATCTCGGTTGCTGCCCCGGTACACCACCAGCAGGTAATTGCCGGGCACCTTTACCCTGGGCACCACCGCCCGGTAATGAATGTACTGCGTGCGCGTATTGAACGATAGCTCATAATTGTTAATGGGGAACTCATTATAGCCATCAACAATATCAATATCAAAAATACTTGAGGGTTGCCAGTCGCGGTTGCAATGCACCAGCCGCATAAAATAATAATCGTACTCGCCCAGCAGCTCATCAAACTCCAAAACCAGGGGTATATTCTCATCAATATTAATCACGGGTGACTGCACCACGTCTTGAATCACCCCTGTGGCGGGGTACAGCAACACAGTGCGTATGTTGGCCTCGTAGGCCTTATCAACATATTCAAGTGTTTTGCCCGTACCACCGCTTCCTGTAGCGCTTCCACTACCGGCGGCGCCTGTAGTATTGGTTGGCGTTAACGGCACGCAGGCCCCAAAACCCAGCAGCCCCGCCAACAACAAAACAATCAAAACATTCTTTACCATATATAAGGTGTATTCGTAATTGTAAATCAAAATATTGCCACTAACAGTAGCTGGTTCGAGCTTCCAAGCTCGGACCTGCCTCACCTAGAGCCTCCAGGCTCTAAAATACTACTCCAAAGCCTCCAGGCTCAGCTAAGGTACAAACCAAGCCCCCTCATTTCACCCAATTAACAACAAATTCAATAAAAAGAACGAAATTTATTTTTTGGCTTCCAACCCTTTGCCCCTTATAAGGGTCAGAGTGATGAACGCTGAAACCAAAACAGATTGACCGTAGGCCTGAAATGACCACCGACGAACGCCTAATTACGGGTTGCACCAAGGGTAACCGCAAAATGCAGCGTGAGCTGTATGAACGCTATGCACCACAAATGATGGTGGTGGCCTTGCGCTACTCTAAAATGCAGCAGGAGGCAGAAGACATTTTGCAGGAGGCCTTCATCAAGGTATTTGATAAAATTGGAGATTTCAGGCGGCAGTCGTCGCTCTACTATTGGATCAAGCGCATCGTCATCAACACCGCCTTGAACCACCAGCGCAGCAAGCTGTACCTGTACCCCATGGTTGATGTTGAAAAGATTGACCATGAAGACCGGTCGGAGTTTTCGCTGGCAGGCTTTCAGGCCAAAGAGCTGTTAGAAATGGTACACGGCCTGCCCACCGGCAGCCAGGTTATCTTTAACCTCTACGCCATTGAAGGCTACAAACACAAAGAAATTGCAGAGCTTTTAAATATTAGCGAAGGCACGTCAAAATCGCAATATGCAAGGGCCAGAGAACTATTAAGAGACAAGATTTTAGCAACTGAAAAAGCGAGTTATGGAAGGGCCGAATAACATGCGCGACCAGCACGACGGGTTCGACCGGGCTTGGCAAGAGGCCTTTGAGGGGGCATCAATGAAGCCACCTGAAGAGGTGTGGCTTAAGCTGGATGCCCACCTGGCCAACCAGGCGGCTGCGCAAAGCAGAAAAAGCATATCTCTATACCGTTGGGTAGCAGCAGCGGCAGTAGCCATTACCCTCTTGTTTGGTGGGGTGGTGCTGTACCAAAACATGCTGCTGAACAACCAGACTGCCGAGGCCGAGCTGGCAGCCAAATATACCAGGCGGGGCGACCATAGTATAGCCTACCGCAGCGGCGGTGCCATTGAGGCCCCTGAGCAGCAGGGGCCAGCAGGCCAAGACCCAACAAAGCAGCCTAATCTGTTAGCCCAACAGGGCCAGGCCGAGCCTGCCGAGGGAACCCTTAACGATAAAACACCATTACTGGCCCAGCAACCCAGCCAGGTCAGGCCGGCAGCGGCAGCCAACCAAACTGCTAACCAGGGTGCCCTGGCAAACAATGCCAGCCAGGGGCAAAACGCCAATGGGGTTACCCAGCACCCAGGCATACCCCAGGGCCATACCTCCAACCCTGGCCAGCCAGCCGTACAGCACCTGCCTCTGATCAATGACCAGCCCCAGCCCCTGGTTAGCGACGAGCTTAATCACGAGGTAATTGCGCTGCTGCCCGTGCAACCTAGAAGCGACTGGCAGCCCCGGCCCGAACTGCACGAAATTATGGTAGAGTTTTGGGCGGTGCCCGTATTACCCCAGGAGTGGCTGGTTAAAAACACTGCACCCAAAGACCGCTACTGGGCGGGTGTTACCTTTGGCGGGGGCAGCTACCTGCCCGATGCCGGTGCGCCCTTTAGCAGCAATGATGAGGCTTTTTTTCAGCCTACGGGCCTCGTGAACGAATTTGCTGATGCCAACCGGGGCAGCGAAACCATATACGTTGAAAACCCCGGTGTGCGGGTGCTTACCAGCCAGGCTGATGTAGATAACCTGCAAAGCAGCCCTGCCATACCGGCAGGCTTTAACAACGGGCAAACCTTTTCTATGGGTGTAAACGGAGGCATGCGCATGGGGCAGCGCTTTACCTTATCTGGCGGGGTGCAATACACCCGCAATGAGGCGCCCTCGCAAACTGGTGCCTTTGCTGAAGAGGGCAGCGGCCTGGTACCGCTTAACCAAAACAACGTAAGCACGGAGGCCAACAGGCCCAATACAGTGGTGAGAAGTGCAGGCCGCGCCATTGACCTCACCAACTCGTACGAATACCTCACCGTACCGCTTCAATTGGGTTATGCCTTCATTAACAAGCCCAACTGGCAGGTATCAGTCAATACCGGCGTGGTGACTGATGTATTCATGAAATATCAGGTGCAAGATGCTGAAGGGGCTTTCAACACCTCGGTGCTGAACCTGGGCAGTGATGACCTGCCCTTTCAGCCAGTGCTGCTAAGCGGCATGCTGGGCGTAGGGCTCAACTACAACATTACCCAGCGCTACAGCTTTAGCCTTGAGCCTTCGTTCCGTATGGCTGTCACTGACTTTACCAGCAACTCAGTCAACTATGACAGTCGCCCCGGCCTCTTTAACGTAGCCGTAGGCTTTAGGTACAACTTTAAATAAGCACATGACCAACTATCAGAATAGTATACATTTTAACAAACGGAATTATTTAATATGAAACTAACAAAAGGCTGCCCATGGCAGCCTTTTGTTGTTTGTGGCATCCCGCCTAACAATCGGGATGCCCAAACCTATACGCTGGCGCGAGCTTCCAAGCTCGCGCCCATACAGCTTAGAGCCTCTGGCTCTTTATTTATAACCCAGATTATGTGTTAGAGCACCGTTATGAGAGCTCAAGTGGCAATAAATCAGGCAGTTTTGTCGGTTGAGGCATAGCAGCGCTATGGTGAAGACGAAAAACTGATTCATTTTACTGATTTGCAGTCAATTGAGGTCGGAATAGGTGGACTAATATATATTCTGGGTTTTTAACATTTTTTAAGAACAGCTTCCAACCATTACCCAACAGCTGGGGTCTGAGGGGTAGAAGAAACAAACAGAGTATTACATAACGAGTAAAATAAAAACAGAGCTACAGAAAACAGTGAGAACTATGAGCAACCACAACCTGCATTTGCCCCGCACACTCAGGCCCGGCCAGTGGCTACTGGCCGTGGCCCTGGCCGTATTTGGGCTAACAGCCACCAGCTGTACTGACCAATGCGAGTACACCAGCCGATACGTATTTTACGAGCCGGTGTATACCTCCTTAGAAAACATCCGCAGTGAATTTGGCATTGAGCCGGCACAAAACATTGAACAGGCCGGTAAAATCTACTTCCGCAATGGCTTCATGTTCATCAACGAATTTGGCAAAGGCGTGCACATCATCAACAACACCAACCCAGCCAACCCCGTAAACGTGGCCTTTATCAACATACCTGGCAACTTTGACATTGCCGTGGCCGACAACATTCTGTATGCTGATAGCTACCTCGACCTGCTGGCCATTGACATCAGCGATATGAACAACCCCACCATCCAGACTACAGTTGAAAATGTGTTTGACAACTACAACTCATTTGGTTTTTATGTAGATGCCGAGCTTGGCGTTGTAACCGAGTGGGTACCTTCAAATGCTGAAGACAGGTGGGTATCAGCCTGCGAAAGCACGGGTGACGATGCTTTATTAGAAAGTGGCGGCGTTTGGTTTGCTGATGCAGCAGCCATGCCAGCCGTACAGCGCGGTGTAAACTTTCAAGCTACCCCCAACCAGGCACCCGGTGGCGGCATAGGCATTGCTGGCTCAATGGCCCGCTTTGGCCTTACCAACACGCACCTCTACACCGTGTCAGACTGGCAAATGAAAGTGTTTGACGTAACCGCTCGCGCCACCCCATCACTGGCCAATACCATTGACCTGGGCTGGGGCATCGAAACCATATTCCCTTATGGTGAGGCTCTGTTCTTAGGCGCACGCGACGGCATGCACATCTACAGCATTGAGCAGCCTGAGGCACCCCACCGCCTGTCGTTCTATGCCCACATCAACTCGTGCGACCCTGTGGTGGTCGAGGGCAACACGGCCTACGTCACCCTGCGCTCGGGCAACGCCTGCGCCGGCTTTACCAACCAGCTGGATGTGGTAGATGTAACCAACCTCTCAAGCCCCAGCCTAATTGCCACCCACCCCATGCAAAACCCGCACGGCCTGGGCATTGACAACGGTACCCTGTTCATTACCGAAGGCGACGGTGGCCTGAAGGTGTTCGACGCAGCCGACCCGCTGACCATAGGCAGCAGCCAGCTGGCCCACTTTACTGACCTGCATGCTTTTGACGTCATCCCATTCAACAACGTGCTCATGCTCATTGGTGAAGACGGCTTTTACCAGTATGACTATGCTGACCTGGACAACATCACCCTGCTCAGCCACATCCCTGTAACGCCACCAGCGCAGTAGAGTTTAGAAGATAGAAGTTAGAAATAAGAAGTTAGAGCTTAGAATTTTGAAGTTAGAAAATAGATCAATGTATTGAGGTGCCTGCTCCACACGGGCACCTCCCTTTCAGTAAAACATCAATGTATAAATCAATTATTCGGGCTGTAGTAAAATGACACCGCTCATAGCAAATAACACATGAAACGTTTACTAATCCTACTCACCACCCTTCTCCTCACCACCACCCTCTGGGCACAAACCAACGAGCGGAAGGTTGTCATACACCTCACCAACGGGGCCACCACCACAGGCCAACTGGTTGACATCAACGACGAAGGCTCAGTAGCCCTACGCCGCAAAAACGGGCAGGTAGCCTACTACCACCCCAACCATATCTCCAAAATCAGATTTGTAGATAAAATAGTCCCCGTCAAAGAAAAAAAGGCTAACCCCACCCTTAAATATGACCTGCACCTGGCCAACGGCACCGTCATCCCTTCTGACGCGCTTGACTCAGTGTATAACCATGAAATGACGGCCCAACTCACCAATGGCCAAACCATCAACTTCAGCCTGTACGATTTAGAGATGAGCAAAAAGAACAAAGCCTACAAACTCAAGCAGCGGGGCTACTTTAACGCCACCGAAGTAAGCTTTGTGCTGGATGTACTCACCTTTGCCCAATCGGTAGACCAGGGCATGGGCATCCGCTCCGTTAACGGGTGGAAGTTCAACCAATACATCGCCGCAGGCCTTGGCCTGGGGTGGGAGTGGCACCCTGACATGCACCTCATGCCCATCTACGGCAGCGTGCGCCTCTTCCCGGTACAAAGCAAGGTTATGCCCTTTGTGCTGGCCGAGGCTGGCTATAGCAAAGCCTGGCAAAAAGAGCCCGGCGACTTTAACCCTGTAACTGGCGTAAAAGGCGGCTTTATGCAGCGTTATGGGGCAGGCCTGCAATTCAATGGCGACAAATTTGCCTGGACCATCGCCATGGGCTACCACCAGCAGCACCGCGAAGTAACCACCACCTTTTTCTGGTGGGACGAAGGCGAAACCATTGAAAAACGCAAAATGAACAACGTATTCCTCGCCTTCGGCATCACATTCTAAGCGTGGCAGGTGAGTCATAAAATATAATGACAGAGTAGATTATAACAGGTATTTGGAGCCACTTGAAAGGCATCCCGATTTTTTTGATACATATTTTCACGAAGATGTTATTGCTATCAATAGGCTATGCAGCAAAAAGCCCCGACGTTGGTCGGGGCTTTTTCTTAGGGTTGGTTCTAATTCCATGGCTGGCTGAAACAGTTAAGAAGCTTTTCTGCTTCGTTCATTTTCTTTTGCTTCCCCAAAAGAAAACGAACCAAAAGAAAAGGGGACCACAGCGAAGCCACCACCACACATGCCCACGTTCTGGCCACGCCGCTGTGGACATCCTCCCTCCGCTAATCAAACTTCTAAAATTATCGAGAAGCAGTCAAAATGATCGGCCTATGAAAAATTGGCGTTAAGAAGTCGGACTGTAGGAGTGTAAAAATGAAAACCATGGCAGCAATCAATCCAATTCATTCAAAGAATACCCTCGCACAACCATTCTAAATCAGGTTACCTCTAACGAGCTTTTTCATTTTAACTCCGTAAGGCTGACTTTAGCCCTATTTTTCAACAGCCTTGCCCCCCTGCAAGCTGGCCCAGCACTAAAATGGTTTCCCAAACCATTTCTTAACGCGCTGTCCTGGTTCGTTTTTGATCAAGCAAAAATGAACAGGAGCAGTAAAGCTTACTTACTGCAAAAGTCAACCAAACCTAAACCAGCCATGTTGCTACTCAAAGATCAGCTTCCAACGCCTCCACCTTCTCCGCAGCCTCCTCCCAAGCCTCATGCTTCTGGGCCAACTCAGCCTTAACGGCTTCATAAGCAGCATTCGTCTCAGCCAGCTTACTGGCATCCTCAAACACAGCTGGCTTTGCCAACTCAGCCTCAAAATCAGCTTGCTTGGTTTCCAGAGTCTCAATAGCTTCCTCTAACTCCTCCAATGCCTGCTTCGCCTTCCGCAACTGATTCTGCAACTGCTTCAGCTCACCATCTTTATACACCTTCTTCTCCTTCTTCTTCGCCTTGCCATTGCTTTGCGCGGCAGTACGCTCCTGAGCGGCAGCAGCTTCCGCTTCCCGCTGCTCCTGCCACCACACATACTCATCATACGTGCCTGGGTACTCCTTTATTTCCTTATCCTCTATCCACCAAATCTTATTGGCAATGTTAGAAACAAAATGGCGGTCGTGCGAAACGGTAATAAACGTACCCTCATACTGCTGCAGGGCCTGTATCAGGATGTTGACCGACTGCATATCTAGGTGGTTTGTTGGCTCATCCAGCAGCAAAAAATTAGCTTCGCTCAGCAGCGTCTTCGCCAGGGCCACCCGGCTCTTTTCCCCGCCCGATAGTACACCAATCTTCTTAAACACATCATCACCACTAAACAAAAAGCAGCCCAAAATGCCCCGCAGCTCTGTTTCTGACTTATTACTGCCGGCCTGCTTCAGCTCATCCAAAATCTCATTCTTCACCGTCAGTGCTTCCAGCTGGTGCTGGGCATAAAACGCGCGGATCACATTATAGCCATACTTACTCTCGCCATCAATCGGCTCAATGCCGTCAATAATGCGCAGCAGCGT
>CAZXTW010000087.1:0-13399 GCA_964643525.1 uncultured Roseivirgaceae bacterium | reverse complement strand
ATTATGCGGTACTTTCTGTTGCCGGCATAGTCAATTAACGACAAATGGTTAATGCCATACCCCACCTGCCTGGGGTAGCCCTCAACAGGCCGCCCCAGCCGGTCAACCACATGTAGGGCAGAGTCTGTAGCGAACAAGTACTGTAACTTTTTATTCCTGAAAAAATCTAACTGATACACCTGGCTTACAATAGGCTTGCGCAGGGTGTCAGTCCAAAGCAGGGCACCATCAGCCCCTACCAGGTGTACATTGTAGGCGCTATCTTGTAAAAACACTTCTCGGCTGCTGTTGGCATGGTTGCGTACCACCCAGGGCTTGCTCAGCACGCCCGTATCAAGCGGCAGGGCCTGCGCAATATCAAAGCGCCGCGTTTGGTTGGGCACCTTAGTGCGTTTTTGGTAGTGCAGCCCTATGCTGGTGTAGTACTTCTGGTCAATGTAACCAAACTGCACCCCAACCATCCGAAAGTTCTTGGCCTGAAAGGCATATTGCTCAAACGCCTTTTGCCAGGGCTCTGCCAGGCTGGCCAGCAGCATCCGCCAGCTGCGGCTGGTATTGACCATGAGGCTGTAATTGGCTTCAGACACACTGTTTTCTAAAAACTCACTATGCATGACTGAGCGTGCCCAGGTATTGTCACTGGCAATATCGCCCAGCATGCGCTTCAGGGCCTGCACACCGTTGCCAAACACTACATAATCATCTAACACCATATAAAAGCACTGCTCAAAGCCAGCAAAGCCTGGGCCAAACAGCAATTGTGGAAACTCAGGCACATACAGTTGGGTGATGTCGTTGCCTGCAAACGTTTCGCGGTAAAGCGTATCTCCTGCTAAAATCGAAGCGGCCTCGGCCACCTTATTCAATTCGTTGTATGCCTGGTTACGGTCACGGGTGCGTACCATCAGTATCTGGTCGGGGTTTTGTACATCTACTGATTCCAGTGTGAGCAGCCCCATCTCACCCCCCATCCAGTTAAACATGGCATTAAAGTCAGCATGGTACTTTTCCTGGGCGGCTTTGCGCTGCTGCATTAGTGGGGCGTGGTTGCGTTCAAGGTAACCGGCCAAGGCTTGCTGCCAGGTAGTTGGGTTGTCAAAGCTGTAATGCTTCAGGTAGGCCGTGCGCTCAGGCAAATAGGGCGAGAGGCTAAAGGCACGCGGAGGCTGTTGCCTGAAGGTAGCCAGAAAGTCGTTTTGTGTACCATCATCAAAGCTAAAACCGTTTAACAGCAGACGCTCTTTGTTAAGGTTCATATCAACAAAGGTGCTGGCACCAAAGCGGCTTACATTGCTCAAGGCCTGCTTTTGGCTGGTATTGGCAAAAACGCCCAACAGGCGGTCAATGCGTGAAAGGTCAAGGTACAGGTTACCCTGGTCATTGCGCAGCCTGCTCATAGCATATAACCGTTGGTGGCGTGTTTGAAAGCCAGCCCCCCCAGCATCAAGGTGGCGAATCACATCTTCAACTAAAAACGCTGTAAAGCTGCCTACAAAGTGGTTGCCATGCAGCAAATAAGAAAAAACAGGCTGCCCCTGCCCGGCATATATTTCGGTAATCCCAAACCCTTCATACTGGCGGGTATCGCTGGTATAACCTGCATCTTTTAAAAAGTGGTTCAGCAGTGCGTTGGCCTGCCTGGCCGAAGCAGGCTCGGTAATATTTACATAAAACACAAAGTCAAACGCATTGCCCCCTACATTGTGCCCTGAAATAAGCAGGTTTTTGCTGGCCAGCAGCTTTTGTATGGTGCCTGCTTCACTCCCCAGCCCATCGAGCGACTCTAATTTGGCCTTCATCTGGCTAAAAAAGGGCACCTCAAGCAGGTCGGTCCAGATGGGGTTTACCTGTAGCTCGTTCCATACGGCCACCAGCCGGTCAGTTTCATACACCATCAGGGCGCTTTCGGGCACCAGTTCCCAGGTGTTGGGCGTTGCCGGTTTAAACCACTGCCACCAAACCCCATACCCGGTAGCACCAAGTACGCACACAATGGCCAAACCAATAAAAAATCGCTTCAATGTATCTAGTTATCTTGACTTCAACCTAAAAACAAGTGAAAATATAGAGGGTATACCCGTGAAATGAAAGGCCAGAAAAGTTAATTTACCTGTGCATGGGCAATAATTGATAGTGAATACCGCAACAGCAACGTTGCAGGTTGTTGAATGCGTTATAAAGCCTGTTGCTTTACTATGGTTTATGAGCAATAGTGTGTTGAATTAACTGCTCAAGGTAATGCTGCTCGGCAGGCAGGTTGGTCAGGGTAGCTGCTGTAGCAAAGGCTGCCCGGGCGGCCTGTAACTGCCCGCATTGCTGGTACAGCTTACCCAGGGTGCTGTGGTACAGGTAGTAGTTTTGCAGGCTGGCCGCCCAGGGCGCATGCTGCAAGTTGTTGATAGCCACCTCAGGGCCCTGGCACTGTGCCAGGGCAATGCAGCGGTTAAGCTGCACATAGGCAGAGGGTTGAAACTTAAGCAGCTGGTTATATAGCTTTACAATGGCACACCAGTCAGTTGCCGCAAAAGTTGGGGCAGCGCAATGAATTGAGGCAATGGCCGCCTCTATATGGTAGCGCGAAAGCCGGTTGCCACTGCGCGCCTGTTGCAGGTAATGGTATGCTGTTTGAATACTGGGCTGGTGCCACAGCTGGCGGTTTTGATGTTCAAGGCCAATCAGGGCTCCGCTGGCATCAGTGCGAGCCTCAAAGCGGGCCATATTCAATAACATCAGGGCAAACAGCGCTTGCGTTTCAGTAGTGGCCAGCTGCTGTAGGGCCAGTAGTGCTTTGGTAAGGCGCATTGCTTCATAACACAGTTCTGCCCTGATTACTTCATTGCCATTGCTGGCACTGTAGCCCTCATTAAACATTAAATACAGTACGGCATGCACCTGCTGCAAGCGCTGCACTGACTGCATCAGGTAAGGTACTTTTAGTGGCCTGCCTTGTTCTTTTATGGCCTTACGGGCACGTACCAATGTTTTTTTAACAGCTTCTACAGTCATGCCCAGGCCGCGGGCAATTTCTGGTACTTTAAAGCCTGCCATAATGCGCAGGGTAAGCACCACCTGCGCCTTTGGCTGCAGGCTGGGGTGGCACAGGGCAAACAACAGCCTGAGCTGGTTATCTTGTATTTCATGGTCTAAAAACAGCCTGCTAAGGGTATAACGCTGGTGGTTGGCATCCTGCACGTAACCAGAGGTGCTGAGCAATTCCTGCCGCCCGCTTTGCTGCTGCAGGTGGTTCAGGGCTTTGTTTTTACATACCCTGAACAACCATGCCTTGGGGTTATCAGGCATGGTATGTGGCCAGTGCTGCAAGGCCGCCAGGAAGGTTTCCTGGGCCAGGTCTTGTGCCAGCTCAATATTGGGCAACCCAAAAAACGACACCAGTGAGGCCACCAACTGCCCGTAAACTTCACGGTACAGTTGGTCGGCCACCTGGGTGGGGGTTTGTGCTGGCGTATTTGCAGGGGCGGTAGCCATGCTACATTTTCATTATTTCACGCAGCTCTGCTGCACCGCCATACTTAAATACAGGGCACCCCCTGGCCAGCTCGGTAGCATGGTCAAGATCGTTGGCCTTTAAAATAATATAGCCCATCACGGCTTCTTTTGATTCAATAAAAGGGCCATCGGTTTGAACGCCATCAGCATTAATGTACCTGCCACCCCCATCAAGGGGGTCGCCGCCACCATAATTATCAGTTTCTGATAGCCCCTCTACCCAGGCCGTATACTCTTCAATTTCAGCCTGCATGGCTTCTTCGCTCATTTCTAACTGGCGGCTCATTTCCTCTCTAATCAAAAGCATAAACTCTTTCATCATGTCAATAGTGTTTTACGTTGATTGAACATTTACCTATAGACAGTTGCGGCCAGGTAATGAGGACAAGTTATAAAACTTTTTTTTAGGCATAAAAAGCCCCGCCAATGGCGGGGCTCAAGAGAAGCAGAAAACGGCCGTTTATTGTACTATAATTTTTTGGCTCACCACGTGGCCATTCACCACCAGCTGGTAGTGGTACAGCCCCTGGCCTACCGGGCTGTTGTGGTTGTTGGTCAGGTTCCACCTTAACTGGTACTGTCCTGGGGGCTGTGTGGTTGGTGCCTGTAATGTTTTTACGGCCCTGCCCTGGTTATCATAAATTTGCACAGCCACGGCAGCGGTTTGCCATAAGTTGTACTGAATTAAAGTATGCTGCCTTGCCGGGTTGGGGTAAGTGAGCAATTGCAGTTGGGTATTGAGCGGCGGCTGGTTGGCAGCCAGTACCTGATCGGGCATGGTAGTATACACCGCGCCCTGGTTGGGGTGTTGGCCATCATTCAAAAGGGCGGTTATGGCCAGTGCCCCCTGGGTAATGGCTACAGTACTGCCAAAAAAATCATGCGCGGCCACATTGGGGCTTTGCAGGGTGCTGCTCAGCACAAAGGCACCGTTGCTTTTTTCAAAGTAATAGGCCGCCCCGGCATCCTGACTATTTGTGACATTGGCTTTTGGTGCCCCTACCAAAAGTTCGTTAGGTGCAATGCTTACTGCTGCCCCAAAATGGTCATTACGCTGCCCGGCAGGGGCAGTTATGGTTTGCTGCTGTTGCCATGCCTGGCCCACCTGCTGGTAATAATACAGAGCCCCACTATTTTCAGCATGGCCATTGGCCTGGTAGGCCCCCACCACCAGGTCTGTTTGGTTCATGGCTACTGCATGGCCCATGTACTGGTGGCTTTCAGCGTCCTGGGGCAAAAGGTAGGCCGCCTGCTGCCACGCATTATTGCTTAACTCAAATACATAGGCAGCACCGGCATTGGGCGCTGCACCGTTGTGGCCGGGTGCACCAATGGCCAGCAAGCCCTGTTGGCTAAAGGCCAGGGCATACCCAAACTTATCATTATCCGCTCCACTTTCGGGCATCAGTTTTTGCTGTTGCACCCACTGGCCTGCCTGCTTTTGAAATACATAAGCGGCACCTGTCTGGCCTTGTTGTGGCCCCAGGCCATTGATGGCCCCCACCGCAATATGCCTGCCTTCAACAGCTACAGCATGCCCAAAGTTGGCCAGCGGTGAAGCATCGGGGGCAGTTAAAACGCTTACCTGCCCCCAGGCTGTGCCATTAAACTCATACACAAATACCTGCCCTGAAAACGGGGCGGCACCAAAAGCACCGGGGGCCCCCACCACCAGCACATTGCCCTGTACGGCCACAGAAAAGCCAAAATGGTCTGCAATACTGGCATCAACGGCTGTTAGCTCTTGAAACAGCTGCCAGCTGGCATCTACATTACGGTACACAGCCACTTTGCCACTGCCTTTTTGTTGCGCGGTGGCCGCATTGGGCACACCTACCACTAACCATTCACTTGTAATGGCCAGGGCCTTGCCAAAGTGCTCATCGGCCGCATGATTGGCATAGGCCAAATCGTCAATTGCTTGCGCGCTTATGGCTGTACTGCCCATTGCCAACAATACCATGCAAAGGGCTGTATATATTTGTTGAATTGAGGTGTTCATCGTGGTTATTGTTTAACTAAGCTAAAACTTAGGGCTAAGGGCTGCCCATTATACTGCACTGTTTGTGTATTGCTCTGGCCCTGTGGTAAGGCAAAACCTACCGGCACCTGCAGGGTAATCTGGTAGGTTTTGCCTTGTTCTAAATCATTAAAGAAAAACTGGCCTGCCGTATTGGTTACCGACGAACGCTCAAAGGCACCGGCCGTACTTTTAGTACCGTGGTTGCCGTTCTGGTCGGCATCAATGTATACAAAAAAGCCCTTCTTCATTTCGCCTGCATCAGTTTGTGCCACCACTTGCCCAGAAATGGGCGCACTATGCAATATTGGGCTGCTAAAGGGCGAATAATACGGGCTGTTCAGGCCGTCTTCTACCACCATATAAAACACCATGCTGTCACCATGCACCACCCGCTCCGGCTTAAAAAACACCTCTGTGGTGCCAAAGCCTTCTGCATCAGGCTGGCCATAACCAAATGTAACAATATGTCTGCCATTATGCTTTTGTTCAGAGTTCCAAAAAACGCTTATGCTGGTGCTGTCAGGCCGTTTGGCCCAGTACTTCAATGTTAACTTTACATACCCGCTGTCAGTCATAACAGCACCTACATGCCCTGTAGCACCAGGGTAAAAATAAGTCCCCCTGAAACCAATAGAGTCTATCTGTTGGTCATGCTTGTACCCTACTGTTAGCTGGTAGCTGCCGGGGGTTAAACTGCTCAGGTACTGTAGTGAGTCATCAGGGTTTCGTTGGTGTTGCCTGGCCAGAAAGTGCACCTCTACTGCATCAGTATAAGCCTCTTTCTTGTTACCAATAGTAGTGCTAGGTGCATTGGTGGCAGTATCTACCGTTTTTACCAGCTCATATAAATCAAGCTTGCCATTGGGCCCCGTCAAATGAAAGTAGGCCTCGCTTACCTCCTGTCTAAAATTTACAGTTTTGTAAAGTGACGTATTGTTGGGTGGTACCTTAAAGGTAAAGGTATGTTTGTACCACTTATCATCATGCGTACGCTCAACAGTACCCCGGCGGCCACCTTGGTTTGTAGTATCTGCGGTAATCTGGGCTTCAATACCTGATACATCGCACGAGCCTAACAGGTCAATGCAACCGTTCACAAAATCATAGCGGGCACCAACAAAATAATCCGCCACACACGTCCACGCCGCACCATAGCTGTTGCACAGGTCATTAGGGTTGTAGCGCACCGCCCCGGCAGCACTGTAACAATCGCCTTCAAAAGGCTCAAGGTACCAGGGCAAATCATCAGGCAAGGTAAAAGTCAAAGAGCCACCAGCATCAAAAGCCCCCCCGCTGGCCAGGTAAGCAAACACATTAAAGCTAAGCAGGGGCGGGCTGCTAGGTATCACCAAATTGCCGGTAACCGAATAATCCTGCCCCCAAACAAATTCGGCTGTTACATCACCGTTACCCAAAATAGGTGTCCAGGTGCCGTTGTTTAAATAGGCCCCAATTAGTAATGAGGCATCAAACTTTAGCTCTGAGCTTGAAATAAACACGTCATCTTCCTGGTAAAAAAGGGCCACCTCGTCTTGCCCCAGTAATGATACTGGCCCGCCAAAAGTAAAGCCAAGGCTGCCATCAAAGTAAATACCTGTGGTAGAGATCAGCGTATCGCCTAAAGAATCTAACTGGGTGTATAAATTAGAGGGGTCGGCCAAATTGCCCATACCGCCACCCATCTGCACAATACTAATGCCGGTAGCGCCAATTTCAATGGCACTTTCCAAGTCAGTGGCCTCAAAGTCAATGCCAATAGAATCAAGTTTGGCAGGGTTGCCCACAAAATTGGCTTTGGCGGCTACCTCCCACCCCGGCGGGAATGACACATTCAAATCAACCGAATCAAGCATGCCATTGCTAAAGGCAATATCTAACAAGGTTAAATTAATGGCGCCAATAGCCACATGCTCTACCTCAATATTAAAATCATCTATTTGAAAAGCATCTTCTTCACCGCTGGTGTCTACAACTAAACCCGCCTGGTTACCCTGGCCCAGGGTAACGGCTATTTCAGCTTTGGCAATTTCAATCTGTATTTCGCCTGTTACTGCAAACTGCTGGTTGTTGTATTCAACGGTAACTGATTTGGCTATGGCCTGTAAATTACCAATCATAAAATCGGTATTAAGCACGGCTTTGAACGTTTTTAGCGTGCCATCACTGTACACTATGCCAGGTTCGGCCTCAGTGCCCAAGTCAACATTTAAGTCATTGCCGTCTATGCGCAAGTCTGCCTTGCCAAAAAAATGGTAATCGTCAAACGTTTCGTTCCATGCTACCCCCAGGCTGTCTGTTTTAATGGTCAGCCCTTCTACTGTAAAATCTTCGCTTATAGCAAAGTTTAGTGCCTGCAGGCTGCCATCCTGATACAACAGCCCTGGCATGGCAGCAGTGCCCATGGCTATGGTTGTTTCATTATTGTCAATGGTAAAAGTAGCCCCTCCATACAGCTCGTACCAGCTGTTGGTAGTGCTGTAAATAAAGGTTAAATCAGTGGGCGTAAAACTGAACGACTTGAGCTTAAACGCACCGTTAATAGTCATATCCAGCCTGCTCACATCGCCCTGAGCCACAATAAGGCCTGGGTTACTCAAGTTGCCCAGCTTTACAGCAACCGAATCACCATCAATGGCAAGGCTGGCAGTACCAAAAACATCATAATAAGAGCTGTCGCTGTTCCAGGAAAAGCCCAATGAATCTGGGGCAAACTCAAGCGATTTGAGCTGAAAAACATCTGTTACAGCAAAAGTCAATGCCTCAATGCGCAACCCCACCTCAATAATAACTAATCCCGGTTGGTCTTTACTGCCAAACAATACCTGCATTGAGTCCTGCCCCACGGCAATGGTGGCCGCACCGTACAGCTCAAACTTGTCAATCTTAAACTCAACATGCATGCCCTTGGGCCGTATGGCCAGGCCGCCAATTGTAAAATCTTCTGTAACCTCTCGTAACGCTTGGGCTTTGTCAAGTATCAGCCCTTCAATCAAATCATTGGCATAGGCTCTACTTATTATACTGCCAATGCAAACAAGTACCAGTAGTAAGGTTTTTTTCATAAGCTTTAAGTGAATAGGGTGTTAGGTTTGTGAATTACCCCATAAAAAAAGCTTACGCCGGTTAAAATAAATATTACAGTATATTACACGGCATCCAACAAAAAAAGCCCCGCCAATGGCGGGGCTTCTAACTATATACTAAATACTACGTTGTTGGCTTACTTTTTATCGTCAACCTCTTCAAACTCTACATCAGCTACGTCATCTCCCTGCTGGTCATTTCCGGCAGCATTGCCCTGGGCACCGGCAGCGCCACCTGTTGGGTCAGCACCGGGGGCACCTGCACCGCCCTGCTCGGCAGCCTGTGCAGCATACATTTCCTGCGCAGCACCTTCCCAGGCTTTTTGCAGGCCTTCAAGGGCAGCGTCAATAGCAGCCAGGTCCTGGCCTTTGTGTGCTTCTTTCAGCTTTTCTAAAGCACCTTCAATATTGCTTTTGTTGGCTTCAGATAGCTTGTCACCATACTCTTTCAGCTGCTTCTCAGTCTGGAATATCTGGCTGTCGGCGGCATTTACCTTATCAACGCGCTCTTTCTCCTGCTTGTCTGCCTCAGCATTGGCCTTAGCTTCATTCTTCATCTTTTCGATTTCATCATCGGTCAAGCCAGATGAAGCCTCAATCCTGATCTTCTGCTCTTTGCCAGTACCCTTATCTTTGGCAGATACATTCAAAATACCGTTGGCATCAATATCAAAGGTTACTTCAATTTGAGGCACACCACGTGGTGCTGGCGGTATACCGTCTAAGTGAAAACGGCCAATGGTGCGGTTATCGCGGGCCATTGAGCGCTCACCCTGCAACACATGTATTTCTACTGAGGGCTGCTGGTCGGCAGCAGTGCTAAACACCTCAGATTTTTTGCTTGGTATAGTTGTATTAGATTCAATTAGCTTGGTAAACACACCACCCATAGTTTCAATACCTAATGCTAGTGGGGTTACGTCAAGCAGCAGCACGTCTTTCACCTCACCGGTTAGTACACCACCCTGTATGGCTGCACCAATGGCCACTACCTCATCGGGGTTTACCCCTTTGCTGGGCTTCTTGCCAAAGTACTTCTCTACCTCTTCCTGTATGCGGGGTATTCTTGTTGAACCGCCCACCAGAATTACCTCGTCAATTTCTGAAGGCTGCAAAGAAGCATCAGAGAGGGCCTGCCTTACGGGCTCCATGCTGCGGTTTACCAGGTCATCAGCCAGCTGCTCAAACTTAGAGCGGCTCAGCGAGCGTACCAGGTGTTTGGGTATGCCATCAACAGGCATAATATAAGGCAGGTTAATTTCTGTGCTGGTAGAGCTTGACAACTCAATCTTAGCCTTTTCAGCTGCCTCTTTTAACCGTTGCAGCGCCATAGGGTCTTTGCGCAGGTCAATATTTTCGTCATTAATAAACTCCTGGGCCAGCCAGTCAATAATTACCTGATCAAAGTCATCTCCACCAAGGTTTACATCACCATTGGTGCTCAGTACTTCAAACACACCGTCGCCCAGCTCTAAGATTGAAATATCAAATGTACCACCACCAAGGTCATACACGGCAATCTTCATCTCTTCGCTTTTCTTGTCAAGGCCGTAAGCCAATGAAGCAGCGGTGGGCTCATTAATAATACGCTTTACCTCCAAACCGGCAATGGTACCGGCCTCTTTGGTGGCCTGGCGCTCAGCATCGTTAAAGTAAGCAGGCACGGTAATCACAGCTTCAGTTACCTCAGTGCCCAGGTAATCTTCAGCAGTGCTCTTCATTTTCTGAAGTATCATAGCCGAAATTTCCTGAGGGGTATACAGCCTGTCGCCTATGCGTACCCGCACGGTGTCGTTGTTGCCTTGCTCAACCTGGTACGAAACGTGGCTCGTTTTGCTCTCTACTTTACTATAGTTTTTACCCATGTACCGCTTAACAGAAATCACGGTGTTTTGGGGGTTGGTAATTGCTTGCCGCTTGGCGGGGTCACCCACTTTTCTCTCACCTTTTCCTTCGTCAAGAAAAGCCACGATAGATGGGGTGGTGCGCCGCCCCTCACTGTTGGGAATAACCACTGGTTCATTGCCCTCCATCACTGCCACACACGAGTTAGTCGTTCCTAGGTCTATTCCGATAATTTTTCCCATGATACGTATTTGTTATACTTTATATGCGAATGCGATTGATTTAACTATTTGCCATTGACTTAACAAGGGTTATGCCAAGTAAAAAATGAGGGCTTTGCCGTGACATTATGTCATGATCTGTCAGGCACAACCCTACAAATGCGCAAACACCCCGTCAAAAGTACTGCCATACCTGAATTTATGTTTACTTTTGTCGGTCTTTACCGGCCAGGCCGTCAGCAACACCCTGCTGCCCGCCACACAGGTCGGCCCAATACGGACACAGAACCACCATGGCTTTAGAACAAGAGATACAAAAACGCAGAACCTTCGGTATTATCAGTCACCCTGATGCCGGCAAAACCACCCTTACTGAAAAGCTGTTGCTGTTTGGCGGGGCCATTCAAAAGGCCGGCGCCGTAAAATCAAGCAAGATTGACCGCCACGCCACCTCTGACTTTATGGAAATTGAAAAGCAAAGGGGTATATCAGTGGCTACCTCGGTCATGGGCTTTGATTATAAGGATCTGAAGATTAACCTGCTTGATACACCTGGTCACCAGGATTTTGCCGAAGATACCTACCGCACGCTCACCGCGGTAGATAGCGTGATTATGGTCATAGACTGTGTGAAGGGTGTTGAGATTCAAACCGAAAAGCTCATGGAGGTGTGCCGCATGCGCAGCACGCCAGTGATTACCTTTATTAATAAGCTTGACCGTGAAGGGCGTGACCCCTATGAGCTGCTTGATGAAATTGAAGAAAAGCTTGGCATTAAGGTGCTGCCCTTAAGCTGGCCCATTGGCATGGGCAAGTCATTTCAGGGGGTGTACAACCTGTACAACAAAAGCTTGGTACTGTTTACCAGTACAAAAACCACCGTTACTGAAGACGTAGTAGAGATTGCCGATATCAATGACCCTGAGCTGGAGCAGCATATTGGCGACCGTGCTGCCGAGCAGCTGCGTGAAGATGTAGAACTGATAGAAGGGGTATACCCAGAGTTGAATGCTGAAGAATACCTGAGCGGCAAGGTTGCCCCTGTATTTTTTGGCAGTGCCGTAAACAACTTTGGGGTACGTGAGTTGCTTGATTGCTTTATTGAATTAGCCCCACCCCCACAAGAGCGCAGCACTGAAGAGCGCACCATACTGCCTACTGAAAATGTGTTTTCAGGCTTTATATTTAAGATACACGCCAATATTGACCCCAAACACCGCAACCGCATTGCCTTTTTGCGCATTTGCTCGGGCAAGTTTGAACGGGCCAAGTATTACCACCATGTACGTAATGACAAGCGCATTCGCTTTTCTAACGTAACGGCTTTTATGGCTCAAAGCAAAGAAGTAATTGAAGAGGCTTTTCCGGGTGATATTGTGGGCCTGTATGACACAGGCAATATGAAAATTGGAGATACCCTTACCGAAGGTGAAAAGGGCGTGTTTAAGGGCATACCCAGCTTTTCACCAGAAATATTTCGTGAGGTAATCAATACCGATGCCATGAAAACCAAGCAGCTTGAAAAAGGCCTGAGCCAGCTCATGGACGAAGGCGTAGCCCAGATGTTTACTTATGAAATGGGTGCACGCAAGGTAGTTGGTGTAGTAGGCATGCTTCAGTTTGAAGTAATACAGCACCGCCTGCTGCACGAATATGGCGCCTCGGCCAAGTTTGTACCCAGTAATTTGTTCAAGGCCTGCTGGCTAAGCAGCCCGGACCCCAGTAAGCTGAATGCGTTTGTGAAAGACAAGTACCGGCACATTGCCAAAGACAAAGAGGGCAAGCTGGTGTTCATGGCAGAGTCGCGCGCGTGGCTGCGTATGGTTGAAGACAATTTTCCTGACATTCACTTTCATCTTACCTCAGAGTTTTAGGCCCACCCTTATTAAATCTTATGGAACACCATTTTAATAAATACTTTCAGGTGCTGTATGAAGACAACCACCTGTTAATTGTCAATAAAGAACCGGGCGTACTGGTGCAGGGCGACCAAACCAAAGACGAACCCCTGGTTGAGATGTGCCGCCTGTACATTAAAGGAAAGTACAACAAACCAGGCAATGTATTTATGGGGCTGGTGCACCGGCTTGACAGGCCTGTAAGTGGCATAGTGGTGCTGGCGCGCACCTCAAAAGGCCTGGAACGCATGAATGAGGTGTTTCGCAACCGAAAGGTGCACAAAATATACTGGGCAGTGACTAAACGCAAGCCCAGGCCCTTACAGGGCAAACTGACCGACTGGCTATTGAAAGACACCACCAATAATACAGTAAGTGTGGTTGACGCTGACACGAAAGGGGCGCAAAAGGCTGAGCTGCAGTACCAGTATATGGGCACCCTAAACGACCACCACCTGATTGAGGTACGCCCCATTACCGGCCGCCCTCACCAGATTAGGGTGCAGCTGGCCAATATGGGCTGCCCAATTCGGGGTGATGTGAAGTATGGTTACCCCCGTCCCAATGAAGACAGCAACATTCATTTACATGCCCGCCGCCTTGAGTTTGTGCATCCCGTTAAAAAAGAGCCTGTAAGCATTATGGCAGGCGTACCCCGCACCCAGTTTTGGGAGCAGTTTTTGCAGCTTGACCGAAAGCTGACCGACAAAGACATTCAACGCCTGCTGTAACAGCAAATTGTACTTATCTAGTACTACATACAACACATAGGTGTTTTATGGCTACGGCCCTGGCGTTTAATGCCATAGGCTTTTAAATGGT
>CAZXTW010000086.1:0-13410 GCA_964643525.1 uncultured Roseivirgaceae bacterium | reverse complement strand
TACGCAGGTTCACTTGAAGCGCACTAACGGCAGAGGCCAGGCTATCACATAAGTTTTGTAACAAGTTTAGTTCATATTGCTCTAATACATCAAATGAAGCTACTTCAAGTACGCCGTGGATTTTTTCATTGTACAACAGAGGTATTAATACCACGTTTCGAGGGGCTGAATTTCCCAAACCAGAACGGATATTGATGTACTGATCGGGTAATTCGGTCAAAAATATCATTTCACGGTCAAGGTAGCATTGCCAAACTAAGCCATCGCCATCGGTAATGCGCTTATTCAAATACTTTTTACGAGAAAAGGCATAACATGCCACACTTTCAAAATAGGGTGCCCCATCATTAATATTGGCTTCCTGAAAGGCATATAAGATGCCTTGATTGATATGTAAGTAATCAGTCAATGCTTCCAGAAATGCATCTCCCATCTCGTTCAGGCTGTTATTGTGCTGGCGCAACAAATCACTGAACTTAGCCTGGCCTTCAGCAATCCAGTTACGTCGTTCAGCGTCTTTGCTGGTTTGCTGCAGGTTGTCTCGCATTTGCAAAAGCTCATTGCCCAGTCGGTCTTTATCAGACAACGGTTTAAATTCAAAACTGAAGTTGCCTTTTCCCATTTGGGCAGCAAAATCAACATAACCTTTTACCCCTTCAATCAGGTTATCTAAGGCCTTGCCTATTTGCCCTATTTCATCTTTACGGTGCCAATTCAGCTGATTAACAGAAACACCCTGAGCCATTTGGCTTATTCGGTCACAAATGACATCAATGTTTTTCACAAACTGGCCGCCCATGAGCCACACAACAATAAATTGTATAATTATAATAATAGCCCCTATAATGCCTACACTAATGCTGATGTTTTTGATGTGCGCTTGTACTGCCAATTCTTTTTCTTGTAGTTGCTTGTAAAATCTGTCGGTGTACACCCCCGATGAAATTACCCAACCTAATGGCTTAAAATACAATGAATAAGAGCGTTTGGTAATAGCCTCTTCAGAGCCTGGTTTGTTCATCACATATTCAATATACCCTGCGCCTGCTTCTTTGGCCAGTTCTACACGTGCCTGGTAAATGTTTGCACCTGTGTTAAGCGCTACATTGTACCTGGCGTTTTTCATGACTTTTCCGTTATTGTCAGGTTTTGCAGCATGCATAACCATGGTTGGGTAGGGAAGTTGATCGTCCGTAATCCAGAAATACCCTTCGCCCCCATCGTAGCGCATGTCAGCAATGCGGCTTAACAACTGCTGTGTTAATTGAGCTTTAGCCTGATTGCCAAAACTGGCTACCAGAGTAGCATCTGGCTCTGTGCTACCGGCAGCCTCTGGCAGGTTGGTTTTGATGTAACTGGCAAGCCATGATTCATCCTGCCAGCGCAAATGCTCCTGCTCAACCATACTGAACACAATAGCAACTACATCACGCAAGTGTTCATTGTAATGCTCAAAGGTTTCTTTTTCGAAATCAACTAAATCGCGTTTACCCTTTTGGTATACTGAATACAGGCTGATGCCCACAAGTAAAATGGTGGTAATAAAAATTACTAGAGAATATATAAGTGCCCTTTTGGCCTGTAATTTCATAGTATAGACTGGGTTAACTAGTCAATTTTACTGCAAATTAATGCCCGGTGCCCATGCTGCTAATCATTGCATAATGGTTCAATGCCTTAAAATGGCCAATATCACTAAAAAAGCCAAATAACTATCTGCTATAGTCTAAAATATTACAGTACTTAACCTATCATTGGTTTTTCCATGCCCAGATATACCCAGTGGCACCTTCATCCAGCATGTTGGTTTGATAGCCAGCCTGTTTTAGGTAACTGTTAAGGGCTTTAGTATTGTGGTTTTCTTCAGTAGCCAAATGTGTTTCAATACACAGGTGGTTAATTTTTTGAAACAGTGCGGCTGGCCATGAATATATAATTGGGTATTCTGAGCCTTCGCAGTCAAGCTTAATCAAATCAATATTTTCAATATTGTTTGCCTCAAGAAATTCATCAAGCTTAATGGCCTTGGCGCTAAAGCTGCTTACATTCGTAGCAGATTCATTAACGCTTGTCATCGTGGCAAAACCATCTACCGTACTTGTTGTGAGGTGCAACGTTGTGTTTTCGTTGCTTACCGCTTGCTGATAAGTACGCCAACCCAGGCTATTGTGCTTTTTTTGGTATTGTTGTAATTGATTGTAGCACCATGGGTGGGGCTCAAATGCATAAACAATGGCATTGGGAAATTTAAAAAACGCCGCTAATGAAAAGAAACCCACATTGGCGCCAATATCTATAATAGTTGGTGCCTTCATACCTGCCATTACATGATCTGGAAAGCCCTGTAAGTAAATATCATCAAAAAAGTTTTCCCTGAAGGTACCCAGCATATTTTTTTGTACAGTAATGGGCTCGAAGCCTTTTAGCTTAAAAGTAAATGAACTGCCAAAGCCAGTAACCTTTTTAATCATATACTGAGGCCAATTGCTGGTGCGTTGCATAATGTTGCGGTACCGCTTCTGCTTGTTCTTAGATTTTTTCATAGGTTTGGAAAGGAATTGGCCGCAAAGGTATTGATTTTTTATAAATGCACTTGTAATGAACAAACCCATTAACAACCAAACACTGTTATGGTTTAATCTGTTGGTTACTATGGCTGTTGCAATTGGCTGTAGCCAGACACCCAAACAAGTCAACAGGGCGCTATACTATTGGCAAACCACCTTTGCCCCCACCCAGGCTGAACAACAATTAATAGCCCGGCTTAATGTAGAAAAGCTGTATATCCGTTTTTTTGATGTTGACATCAATGCTACTGGTCAACAGCCTGTGCCTGTGGCCCCTATAGTATTTGAACATACCCCAGCTGCATCATTAAAAATTGTACCGGTGGTTTTCATTACCAACCGCACACTGAAAGATACCAGTAAAAATCATACTGCCACGCTGGCAAAACAATTGGTGCAAAAGGTGCAGACAATGGCGCAGGCTAAGGGCATAACCTTTAATGAGCTGCAAATTGATTGTGACTGGACCGAACGTACAGCCAACAGCTACTTTGAATTGCTGAAGGCTATACAACAAGATTTGCCTCAAAAACGGCTGACAGCCACTATCAGGCTGCATCAGGTTAAGTTTTTTAAGAAAACAGGTGTACCCCCTGTAGCACGCGGTATGCTAATGTTTTACAATATGGGCAAGTTAAAGGCTGCCGAAACAGAAAACTCAATTCTTGACTTGACCACGGCCCGTCAATATCTGGTAAACTTTGACCAATACCCGCTTAGCCTAGACCTGGCCCTACCTGTTTTTTCGTGGGGGGTAGTACTACGCGATGGTAAAGTGGTCAGGCTCATTCATGACATGCGGCATGCCGACTTAGCCAACGACCCACGCTTTGAAGCTATTGGCAACAACAGTTACCACCAATTGCAAAGTGACTTTATCGAGGGTGAGTACGGGTATAGGCATGATGTAATCAGAATTGAACAAACCGACCCATCATTAAGTAAAGAAGCCGCAGCCTTGGCAGCAGGTGTTATTAAAAATCATCAATTGACTGTATCTTTATATCATTTACATGCCAAGTTACCTGAGCATTACAACTATGAAGCACTTGAAGCTATTTATTCAGCTGTGCGTTAGCCTGCTGGTTACCTTTTTACCTGTACATGTAAGCAACAGCTGCGCCGGGTATGACCCTGAATATTACGAACAGCGGTTCAGCTTTTTTCAGCAAAGCATGGCTGGCCTTAGGCAGTTAAGCCATTTTTACTATGATGCTTTTAACCCGTTGTACGGTGGTAGCGATGGCCCCGACGTAAACCTGAACAACACGAAAGAGTGGGCTAAGGCCCTTGGTGAAGGCATTCGTTACCGCGATGTAAAAGAAATGCTTTACAACAGTTCTTTAGAAGAGCTTGAAGCCCTGCAAAATGATATTGATGCCGGTAATGCCATAGGTGGCTTATGGGATGGCAACCGGCTGGCCAGTATGATGAAGGCCGGTAGGCACCAAGATGTATTGAACTATTTTATCTATGCCAAAAACTGCCTGCCCCATGTTCAAGCCCCCTATTACAGTTGGGACTTTAACCCCGACGACCGTGATACAGAAGCTATGGCCCAATTGGTTGCGCTAGGCAAGGCCGGGTATGCTGCCACTAGTAATAATTATCTGAAGTTGCGCTATATGTACCAAATTGTACGCCTGCTGCACTATAGTTTTGATTATGAAGCAACCATTAGCACCTATGATGAATATGCAGGTAGTTTGCGTGGGGTTAAAAGCAACATCAAATACTGGGCTTTGGCTCATAAAGCAGGGGCTTTGTGGTCTTTGGACCAGGTGGCTGAAGCCAATGTATTGTTTGCCAGGGTGTTTCAAAATGCGCCTGAAAAGCGGTTAATGGCCAGGCAGAGCTTTCAACTAACGGGTAAAACCGTGCTTGATGAGAGCCTTCGGCTGGCTGAGAGCAATGCAGAGCGTGCCACAATATGGTTGTTACTGGCGCTCAAAACAGATGGGCGTGGACTGGAAGCCATGAAAGAAATTTATAAGCTATATCCTGCCTCAGATGCCCTGCCTCTGTTATTGGTGCGCGATGTTGCGCACCTTGAGCAGTTGATTATGCCTACCTACCACCACAGTACCGAAACCGATGGGTTGTTAGAAATGAAACGCGAGAGGCTATACCCATACACAGAAGCTTACTTGAACGAGCTACAGGCATTTGCTGGTCAGGTAGCTACTGAAGGCCAGGTAGAACTGGGCGGTACCTGGTACGTGGCAGCGGCCTACCTGGCATGGCTGGGTGGTTATGATGAACAGGCCAATAAATACCTGGTTACTGCACAAACACAATATGCCAGCGCACAACGGGGGCTAAAACGGCAAATTAATGCCATCAGGCTGGCTACCCTGGTGTTAAACCAGGCTACCGCCACCCCAGAGTTTGAGTATTTGATGATGCAAACGCTGCAAAAGTTAGAGTACGACCAAAAAATCGGCCGCAAACGCCGCAAACTGGGCGTATTAGATGAGCACCTGCGCGAGCTAATATACAGAAAGCTCTATAACCTTTATGTGAAAGATAATAATGCTATGATGGCAGAACTGGCCCTGGCTAACACAAACTTGGTGGAGTATGGTAAGGTACCTTTATCTGATCAGGTAGAGCCTGAGGCAGTACTTGAATTTGTCACAAGCCAAAGTACTACCGAATGGCAAAAGTACCTGGGCAGTGACCTTCCCTACACGATTGACGACCTGAACGAGGTGATTGGCTCAAAGCTGCTGTCCAGGGGCAATTTTAAAGAGGCATCAGCCTACTTTGAACAAATTAACACTGGCAATCTTTCATGGCGCAGTGAGGTATACAATATGCCAGCCAACCCATTTAAAAACAGAATTATTGAATGCCACGATTGTGATCATTATGATTTTGCCGGGCAAACGCTCAACAAGCTTGAATTGGTGAGGCAGTTAATAGCGTTAGAGCAACAGGCAAAAGAAGGCTCAGAGCAAGCGGCAAGGGCCTACATTAAAATAGGCAACGCGATGTACAACCTGTCAAACATTGGCAATTGTGCCCAGGCATACAGAAATATGGAAAGCATGGTTGCACGACTTAACCAACCTTATTACTGGGATTATGAGTATAGCTATACTTATGATAAGGCTGCAGGCTCTATTCCTGATGTATTGGTACCAGAAACTGAAAATGCAGCGGCATACCTGGAAAACCAGGGCGGCCACAACCCCGAGCATTGGTACAGTGTTGCCATTGCGGTTGCAACCAATCCTGAAACAAAGGCTGAAGCTGCTTTTATGGCTGCCAAATGGGAGCAGCATCTATATTATGACCGTAACAACGAGCCAGATCAGGACGCAAAGCTTGAATACAGAACTTTTTTCAGGCATATGGTAGAAAACTACAGCCAGACTGACTATTACCAGCAGGTAATTGATGAGTGCACCTACTTCAGAGACTTTGTTCAATAGGTTATGTTTTAAATTGAGGTTTGCACTTATTGTTGTCTAATTTTACCGCAGCAAAATCTATGTTCACGTTTTATTGAGTAATCTATTGGATACTGAAGCGCAGCAAACTGAATTTATTCCCTTTTCACAATCGCCCATTTGGAATTACCAGGCACGGTACTATCAGCAAAAAGGTATTGAGGCATGGCATAAAGTGCCCTATTATGCCACAAGTAACCCAATGATTGCGCGTACTTATGCGCAAATGATTGTGGCTTACATGAAAGAATGGAGCCGCCGAAAACTCGTAAACAGCGATCAGCCCTGGTTTATTGTAGAGCTGGGCGGCGGATCTGGTACATTTGGTTTTTACCTCATCAAACACCTTGCGGCTATGCAAGAAGGTGGCGAAATGGGTGATGAAGATTTCAGGTATATCATGACTGATATTGTACGCAGCAACATTGATTACTGGCGCGGGCACCCCGGCTTTATGGAATATATGGGTAAAGGCAAAGTTGATTTTGCCGAGTTTAATGCATTGACAGACAATGATATTAAGTTAATCGAGAGAGGCTTTACTATAAGTGAAGGCAGGTTAGAGCGCCCCTTAATAGTAATTAGTAATTATGTGTTTGATACCCTGCCACATGATGTTTTTCAACGTGAGGGTAGACAATTGCTGGAAGGTACAGTTCCCGCCTTTGAACCTTCATTAGACAGCCTTACTGATAATACAGCCTATAATATTGAGGAGGTTATGGGCAGCATTGCTTTTGAGCCTGTAAAATACCCCAGGTATGAAGATTTTGCTGCTGATAAAGCCCTTAAGCAACACCAACAGCTAGAGCATGCCCGGAATATCAACTTCCCTACCGGCAGCTTTACCTGCATCAGAAACTTGATGGAAATTGCCAATTATAGGTTGTTATTGCTCAGTACTGATAAAGGAGTAGCAGGCCATTTGCACCAATATGACCCCGGCGAGCTACATGTGGTGTTTCATGATGCCTGCTTTTCAATGACAGTAAATTATGAGGCCATTGCCAGTTACTTTGGCTTCCTGGGGGGCGATAGTATAAGCCAGACAAGGCAGCATACCATCATGACCACTGCGTTTTGCTTAGGGCATCAGTTTAAAGATATGCCTGAAACTAAACGCATCATTACTCAGTTGCTCGATACTTTTTGCCCTTCTGACCTGCTTAACGTTTTTCAACAATTACAGAACCAGGTTGAGCACCATGATTTAGCCATGCTTACCTCATTACTGGCCATTAGCCAATATGACCCTCAGGTGTTTAACGTTTGTTTTGCTGCATTGGTAAAAAAACTACAAAATGCGGGTACTGGCAGTAAGCTAAATGTAGCCTCATGTATGCATGCTATTGCTGATAATTATTATCATTTTCCAGGGTGCGCCAATACTCTGGCCAACGTAGCGGTGGTGTTGCAAGAGGCTAATCAATACCATGATGCACTACACTATTATAACCAGTCACTCAATTATTTTCCTGAAGCTGAAACTACCTTTTACAATATGGGGCTGTGTCATTACCACTTAAAGCACTACCAAAAAGCCATTACACAGTTTGAAGAGTCGTTAAAAATTAGCCCACATTACGTCATGGCCAAAGGTTGGATTGCTCATATTAAAGAAAACATCAATAGCTAGTCTTCTTTTATAACAACAAAAGCGCGTTGTTTTCAACGCGCTACTTTCAGGTAGTTAGGTGGTGCTATTTGCTGTAGCCTAGTGAATTAAGGCCTCGTTACCAGCACTTTTGCAATTTGCCGAGGCGTATAGGCAACAACGCCCCCACTGGTAATATTGGCCTGGCTCAGCTTTGCATTTGTTTCAGCTTTGAGTATTTACTTTCCTTTTTGACTGGTTCTCTCTTTGGCTGTTTTCGAAAGTGCCATACTCTCTCGCCGTGTTAACTTTTTAATGTACTCTACTTTCCGAAACCTTAGCGCACTCCAATCAGCATCTATGGCTACCATTCTTACCGGCTCAAGGTCATGGTTGCCCATAATGGCCCAACCTGTATCACGGTTAAAATCACATGAATAATTTTTTGACGTTCCTTTGGGGTAGGCAAACCACATCATTGCATCGCCAGCTAGTTTTGGGGCTATCTCAGGCACAAGGGCATCAATTTGTGCTTTTTGGGTAACAAACGCCAAAAAGTAGGTAATGGAGTCAGCCTGGTCGTGGTTCAATAAAATAGTTACCAAGCCTTGCATGGCTTCTAAATTCACTTGAAAACTGTCAGGGCTATTCAAAACCACAATTTGCTTGTGGCCCTCTTTGAAGTTCATTTTCTTAAACACTGCGTCCATAACTACACATCAGTCAATTGTTGAAGTCACAAATTAGTGAAATGCTTTTGACTGGTGCAAGTTGATGACCTCAATTGATGGCTGGCTAACCCAATCTTGTACTTGAAATTGGCGGGCATATTCTGTTGGTGTCACATCAGTAAAAACATAGGCTTCTTCCAATTCTTTGTTGCCCATATGTTTTAACTGTTTTTTTAGTGTAGCAGTCAGGTTAGGGTTAGCGCCATAGTTAAGTAACTTGGTAGCCTTGGTATTGTCATAATAAGTATAAGATACAACTGTATGAAACAGGGCTGTATGCCCACCAAATCCATCTTGGCCAATTGCTGCCAGTGCATTTACATCAGCTTCTAACTCTAATAGTAAACTCAACAGATCAGTTTCATGGTATTCTACCGCCATATGCAATAACGTACTGCCTTCTAACGGTGTCAGATGGAGCCCATCAGTAGGGTCTAACACCAGCTTTGAGGGGTAAATGTCTTCTAAGCTGTAGGTCTCATTAATCAAACTGGTTTTACCCTTCAAACGCTTGGCTATTGTTTTTAAGTCTCCCTTATGAAAAGCCATTGGTAGGGTATCAGGCAGCTCATACCCCATGCTTTCTAACCTTTGAATGCATAAATGCTTTTCTTCGGGCTTGCGGGTGTAGGTGCATAGCAGCATGGCCATGCAACGCCAAAGATCTTCCTGACTGGGCGGGTCTGCCAGTTCAAGTATAATATCCATCGCTTCGGGGTTCAGTACCTCACAGGCGCCAATCAATACATGGCCTTCCAGCTCGTTGCCAGCCATATTTGCCCCTTGCTTCACCAAAAACTCTGCAACATCTTTTTTATTGCCATATACAATATAACTCAGTGCTTTTTGCACATTTTTTGCTCCGGCCTTCAGCATGTGCTTTACAACGGGCAAGCTACCGTGGCGTACGGCACGCCCCAAAAGGTCATCTCTCTCTAATAGTTGCGGGTGGGCAGTAAGTAATAGGTCAATTGCCTTCAGGTCGCCTTTTTCAAACAAACCGTAAAGCTTTTCAGTAATGTTCATAGCAGAAATATAATGACTGTTTATGACTTGTGCAGACTTACTGCCAAGGCTTTAACTAAACTTAATATAAATGATGTATTGGCCAGCAATTCTAATCTACCTTTTTAATTATTGGGTTAAATGCTTTAGAGGCTACAAGCACTTGATCTCCAACAGCCAAACCTTCAATCTCTTCAGCTTCGGCTGCCACACTAATCATATCATTACCAGCCAGCACTGATACAATAGATAGGAAACCTTGGGGACGAATTGCCACCACCACCCCTGTAATTTTGAACTTACCACTAATTGAATGTTGCAACAAAAGTTGTTCGGGCGTACCCTGCTGTTTGATGCTGCCTTCAACCAGCTTTACCATATGCTGGGCCATGCGTATCACTTCAGATACGTCATGGCTTACAAGCAGTGTTGTAGTGCCGTAGCTTCTATGCAAATCAATAATGAGTTGTTGCAGGTTAAAGCGGGTTTGAGTATCAATGGCTGAAAGCGGCTCGTCAAGAAGCAGTAACTTAGGTTTACGAATCATGGCCCTGGCCAGGGCAACACGTTGTTGTTGCCCGCCAGATAGCGTATTGGGTTTCCTTGTTTCTAGGCCCTTAAGCCCTACCCTGTCAATTAACTGGCTAATTAATGCCTTGTTGCCCCTTTTGCCTTGTGCATAGGCCAGGTTTTCATGTATCGTCATGTTTGGAAACAGGGCATACTCTTGAAAAACCAGACCCACCTGCCGCTTTTGTGAGGGCAAGTAAATACGTTTAGCACTGTCGTACCATACTTCACCATTGACTACAAGCCTGCCACTGTCAGGCTTTATCAGGCCGGCCAGAACTTTTAAGAGGGTAGTCTTGCCTGCACCTGAAGGTCCAAATACTGAAATAACCTGCCCTATGGGTAAATCTATCACAACATTCAATGCCATATTTCCACCAGCGTTGCTACCCTTCAATTGCTTTTGAATGTTTATCTCAATCATTTGCCTAACCCTTTCATGTATCCTCCATTCAGGCTATAGACCAGCACCAAAATAACAAAGCTTACTGCAAATAAAATTAAGCTATAACTGTTAGCTGCAGCATAGTTCAAGGCTTCAACCTCTTCATAAATGGCAATTGAAGCTACCTTGGTTTGGCCAGGAATGCTGCCACCAATCATCAGCACCACTCCAAACTCACCCACTGTATGGGCAAATGCCAACACAAGCCCGGTAAGTAGTGATGGTTTCATATTGGGCAGCAGTACATGAAATACAATACTAACCCTTGACTTGCCTAAAACCTGTGCAGCCTCTTTAAGTGAGCCAGGCAGGCTTGCAAAGCCCGATTGAATGGGCTGTACCATAAACGGCAAGCTGTAAATAACGGAGGCCAGAACCAACCCAGCAAACGAAAATACCAGGCGCAGGCCCAGCCAGTCGTTAAGCCATTGCCCAAAGGCATTGGCCGGGCTAAAGGCTACTAACAGGTAAAACCCCAAAACCGTGGGTGGTAATACCAGCGGCATGCTGATCAAGGCCTCGGCCACTGGTTTCAGTTTACTGCGGCTATAAGCCAGCCAATACCCTACAGGCAACCCAATGATAAGGAGAATGGCCGTGGTTACTGCCGCCAGTTTAAATGTTAATATCAGGGGTTGCCACTCCATAGTTCAGATAACATCACTTCGTTGGTTTTGACCAATGCCACCACCTTCAGGCCTTCTGTTAAGCCCAGTTGCTGTACTGCATTTGTAGTAATGACCGAGGTTACAGCACCTGCCTGGGTGTTAACTACTTCCCTGCTTAACAGCTGGCCATGCTCAATAGCCTGTACTGTGCCTTCAAGTTTATTTTGCATGCTTATTTGTAGCTGGTGGTGGTTAATGGCAATTGCTACTTCGGTGGCCTTAAATATAGCTTCTATCTGGTTACCTACTTTTAAATAGGCAGCCGTTTCAGGGGTATCGATTACAATAGTATTCAGAGATAAGCCCCTTACGTTTATGCGCACCAACGACAGGCTTTGGCTCACTTCAATATGGGTAATAGTGCCTTTGATTTTATTCATGGCATTACATTCAGTGCGGGGGCCTTTGTTACCTGGTACCCGCTTTGTTGCAGTATGTCTCTAGCCTGTGCCGTTTGCATAAAACTTATAAACTGGATGGCATGGTTTTCAATGGGGGTGCCCTTGCAGGCTGCCAGCACCACCAGCCCTTGTGTTATTGGGGTATACAAAGTATCGGCTATTGTTGCCCAGGCACCGTACCCTTGGTTAGATGCAGCCAGTACTGCCGATTTTGAGGTGAAGCCCACCTCAACAGCTTTAGATCTGATAAACTGGTTCGTTTGCGCTATGCTTTCGCCATAAACCAGTTTTTTATCAACCTGCTGTGCCAGACCCATTTGGGTCAGCGCTTCAAGTGCAGCCTTCCCATAGGGTGCAGTTTTAGGGTTTGCTATGGCAATATGTTTTATTTGAGTTTGGGTTAAGTCAGTAATTTCTACTGGTGTGCCCTCTACCATACTCCATAAAACCAACTGTCCATAAGCATAAGGTATTGGTGGGGAGGTAGCATGCCCACTTTGGTATAGGGCAAATGGGTACTGCATATCGGCAGAAACTAGTACATGGTACGGAGCACCGGCCTTAATCTGTGCGGTTAATTTACCCGACGAGCCCACCACCGTTTTGCAGAGTATGCCAGTACTTTGGGTAAAAGCCGCTGTTATTGGCTCAATAGCATAAGCCATATTGGCTGCTGTAGCTATGGTTAAAGTACCTGTGTCTTGGTTATTACTTTGGCAGGCATATAAAAGTATGGCCGGCACCAGCAGGCAAAACGGTATGTGTATGATTTTTAACAGTGGCAAGTAGCAACTTGGCATAAAAGCTAAGATACAACTACTGAGCAAACAACAAAACATCAAAACAGACAGTTGGATTTACAGCCCCGGTATAGAGGCCAAGTAAGGCAATGGCTATGTAGTCTTTTTACCAAAGGCTATATAGGCTTTACCCTAAAGGCTAGCTTGCCTTTGATGGTTTCTTATGTTAGAGCTGTAGCATTTTCAAGGTATTCAAGCTTTGAGCATAACTTATTCAATAGCCTGTGTAAACACCTTAACAAGCTGTTCAAGCATGTGGCGGGCACTTTCATGTTTAAAGGCTGCTGTTTTGTAGGTAAGGGTAATAGTGTATTGTTGTGATGAGAAGGCCTTCAGGTAAAAGCAAAGGTCAAAACGAGCAATATTCGTACTTGCAGGATACCACGACAGATTCAATTCATGCATGCCTGTTATCGGGCCTTCGTTAATCTGCTCCATAATCAGCACATCAAACAAAGGGTTGCGGTAGGGGTGTTCCTCATCGTTTAGTTCTTTGGCAAGCAGGTCAAACGGATAAGCCTGATGCTCATAAGCTTCTAAAAGCGTGTTGCGTATGGTATGCACATTCTGGGCAAGCGTTTTATCAGGGTTTATTGTATCGCGCAAAACAAGGTAGTTCACAAACAAGCCCAGTTGTTGCTCCAGGTCTGGGTGAATGCGGCCTCCAACAGGTGTAGCAGCTATAACATCATGTTGGTTGGTAAGCTTATTTAACATGGTTTTAGTAAGCGCTATAAACAACATAAGCCTTGTAGCGCCATACTTGCTACACAGGTTGCGGTAAGCGGCAGATTGTTTTCTGTTTAGATTGTAAGACAGGCTGTTACCTTCAAATATTTTGGTAGGGCTGGCAATATGGTCATAGGGCAGGTTAAGCCTTGAAATTGGGTGGCGCAGTTTGCTATGCCAGTATTTGCGTAAAGGGGCTATTACTTGTGGCTTAATCATTTGTTGCACCCATGCCGCATAGTCGCGGTACTGCATGCGCAAAGCAGGAAGCGGGGCATTTAGCCCTTGTTGGTAGTTGTTGTATTTGCTAATAATGGCTTTCATAAATAACCCCATCGACCACCCATCAGAAATACTATGGTGGGTAGCCAATACAAGTAAGTGTTTATTATTGGCCAACTGTAAAAGTTTGATGCGTAGCAGGGTTTCTTTAAACAGATCAAAA
>CAZXTW010000085.1:0-13457 GCA_964643525.1 uncultured Roseivirgaceae bacterium | reverse complement strand
AGCGCCCTGGCCCCTGCGCCAGCGGCTACCAGTGATGAAGGTGGCGGCGTGCTGCCCCCACCCAGCCCGCTCACCATCTTTGCTGAGCAAACCATTGGCGACCCCAATGTGAGCTACCTGAACCCTGAGTTTTCTGACGACGGCCGCTTTATGGTATGGATAGAACAAACCGCCCCCAACGGCCCTGATGACATGCTGGTAAACGTATGGCACTGTGAAATTGACCCCAACACCGGGCATATGATACCCGCCAACGGCAAGGGGTTTCTGGCCTTTCAGTCAACCATTTACAAACGGCCCAACGTAGGCTTTGACAGCCAGGGGGCCTATTACGTAGGCGCTGATGTGCAGGGTAACCTGGTGTTTGTACGGCCCTTTAATGCCACCAACGGCTCGGTATTTACGCTGCCTACCCCAGCCAATGCCAACCGGCGCGGCATATTCCCTTCAGTTATGCCCAACAGCAGCCAGCGCATTGTGTACTGGTTTAACCCTGATGTGTACCCATTTCCGGCAGATGTAAACCAGATTTCTGTTGAGTATGTAGACCTGGCCGACCCAACCAACATACGCGTGGTTGAAACCCAGAACAACCGCTTTCCGGGCTTTTCATGGGCAGCCATGGACCTGGCCGTGCCCCGCTGGATTGACGGCCGACCAGAGTTTACCTTTGGCATTGGCGAGCCCCCCATTGATAAGGTGCAGGTAAAGCTGGTGCGAGTGCTGCCCAATGGCAATTTTATTGACCGCGTGATTACCAGTGACGATGTGAACCACTTTGACCCCAGCCCCTACCTGTACAACGGTACACGCTACATTATGCCGGGTGATGGCAACAACAATATTGTGGTATACAAAGAAACTTTGGGTGTTTTTGCCCCCTTTAAAACCTTCACGGTAGATACCAGCAACTCGTTCTTGACTGACCCATGCAATGTGCTATCAAACGAGCCATTTAACCTGGGTGGCAACTACTTGAGTGTGTTCCTGGCTTCAGAATGCGCCAATAACAATGGCTTTTTTGTAGCTGCCAATGGTGAAGTATTTCTGATTGGCATTGAGGGGGCCGTAAATGTATTTGAAGGCATAAGTAAAGAAGAAACCGGCTTTGTAAAAAACGAGCCTGAAGCCACTGTAACCTCCAGCACCAAGGCCTTTGTGTATTACAATGCCTACCCCGAAAACCAAAGCCCCTTAACGGCTACCTACCAGTTAAGAATGATACCCATTGAGTTAAACAATTAACCTTAAACAAAATACCCTTTAGGCGGTAATGCCTAAAGGGTATCTCATTTGCACCATTGACCAGGCACGTGCTGCTTACAGCCCGGTAAGCCATTGAATAACAGAGCCCCCATCAAGGTCAGTAAAAAAGATGTGCACATTGTTGTTGTAGGTATAGGCCTCGCCAGGCTGAAAGGTAAAGCCACTGGTCAACTCATTGGTGGCCGAGCCTAACCGGCAGGGCTTGCGGTCAATCCCTATAGTAGCTGCCAATGGCTGGCCAAACGTGTAGGGGTAAATGGCCCCTTCTTCTAAAAACATATAGGCCTGGTCATTCAGCACGGCAACCACGTCAACCTCACTAAAGCCATTATTCAAATCGTGTTGTTCCCATACATCAGCCGCTGGCCGGTACTTCATTACAAAGCCATTGTCAAGGGCGTAATAAAAATCATCGCCCAGCTTCCAGCTGCAATAAGGCACAGGGTAATTGCCAGAAGCACCCGGAAACTGGTTGCTGAATGGTGCCGTTTTGCTGGCAGTATTGGTGGCAGGGTCATACACTACCAGCGCAATGCCATTTTGCAAATAAGCCGAAGCAAACGGGCCAATGTATATTTTGCCCTGGTGGTGCTGCATAAACAAAATATCATTCCAACTGCCGTTATTTCTTGAGCGGTCAAGGCTGCCAAAATCAATGGCAACAGGCTCAAACCGCAAATCGTCAAAATAAAACCGCCACAGGCTACCCTCTCTGTCAGTCAAAGGGTCAGTCACAAACCGCTGAGTATACACATAGCCAAAATCGCTGCCTGGCAGCACAGTGGCACACATTTCGGTACCATTTTCAGCCCCATCAAACCCGCTGGGCAGTAAAACGCCCGTGTCATCAATACGGCCCAGCTCAGTATCATACACATAAATTTCTTTGGCAGGGCCATCGTTTGCTCTGCCTTGTAAATTAATGCCCCCCATAATAAACACCTCATTGCCGTTGGGCAGTATGGTAGGCTTGCCTATGGCTTCTGCATTTAAAGGGTTAGTGCCATTATGTTGCCAAATACTGCGGTTGGGTACGGTACCTATGGGGGTCCATGACTCGGTGGGGCGGTACACATTCACCTCCATAGGCAACTCAGGCCCCCGGCTGCCACAACTGTTAATACCGGTGAGGGTAAGCGTAAACTGGTCGGGCGCAGCATCAGTAATAAATACCTCGGGGTAAAAATTACCCACATCGGTCACGGTTACCCCGGCGGGGGCCCCGGTCACCTCTACCCTTTCAGGAAAGCTGCTGCCCCCACTTAAAACAAACACATAATGATTGGCAGAAAAAGTAATGGGCTGGTTTACATCATACACATTACACGGAAACAGCGAGCTCACGTCACCCTGCAAAGGCTCGCAGTTGGTATCGTCACTGCTACAGGCCCCCAGCAATAGTACAGCTGGCAATAACAGGGCCATCATTATGTTTGTTTTGTTGGTTAACTCCATGGTGTATTTGGCGCTTTTGTTTACTCATCAAAAGTAGCCCACACTACAGCCCCCCAGTATACCCGCTATCAGGTATATCTGCCCTAAGGGGCACTGGGTATTGGCAGTGTACTAAATATTACCGTACCTTAGGTAGTAGTTTATACACCAAAGCACGCCCATGCTCATTACCACCAAGCAAAGTCAGGAAATATGGCTAAACACCGGCTACAACCTTTTTGCCCATGAAGGGCCAGCTGGCCTCAAGGTAGAGGTAATAGCCAGGGTGGTGCAAAAAAGTAAGTCGTCATTTTACCACCACTTTGCTGACCTTGAGGTGTTTACCGGCCTGCTGCTTGACAGGCACCTGCACCGCAGTGAAGAGCTGGCCATTAAAGAGCGGCAATGCCAGGTAATTGACCCCGAGCTGATTGACCTGATGCTGGCCTATAAAGTAGACCTGCTGTTTAACCGGCAGCTGCGCGTTTACCGAGACAACCCCGCCTTTCATGACTGCCTTGAACGGTCAAACCGAATGGTTGAAGCCGCCTTTCTTGACTTGTGGGTAAGAGACCTGGGCCTGCAAAACAAACCCACGCTGGCCCGGCAACTGTATGAGCACAGCCTGGACAATTTTTACCTGTGTATTACTGAGCAAAACCTCAACAAAACCTGGCTTACCCAGTACTTTGAGCAAATCAACACCCTGGTAGCCCATATTAAGCAACCTTGACACCTTTGAGCTACAGGCACCCCAAAATCTGCCAAATTTTTTAATTAACTTCGCATGATGAGTAAAGCTCCAGCAATATTTATTTCTTATAACCCCAAAGCGCCTGAAGAAGAAACTTTGGCGGTACGCCTGCAAACCATTGGGGCTATAAACGGATTTACCACCTACCTACCTGACCGGTACAATGTGAACTACCTCAATGAAGAAACAATAAGAAGAATTGAGGCTGCAGATTATTATGTGATTTTTGTTTTTAAGCGGGTAGGTAAGCGGGTGTTGGATGAAATGAATGTAGCCTACCAAAAACACCATGATAAATCAAAAATAATACTGATCTATGATGAACAGATTGGCCACCCATTAAATACTACAAGTGCTCAATCTGTAACAAGTATACCGTTTAACCCTCGCCATGAATCAGTAGGTACAGTCATTAACCGGGTTGTTGCTGCTATTTCTAGAAAAGAACAACAGAAAGAGAAAAAGAACTTCAACAATGGCCTATTGGCTTTTTTGGGTGTTGGTCTGGGTATTTTAGCTTTGGGTGCCATTGCTGGCTCACCTGGAAGTAATCACGATAATGACGAATGACCAGACCCTGTGCCATTGTTGATACTTCCTTTTTAATCTACTCCTCTCAAATCAAAACAGCGCATCTTTTACGGGGGTTAAGCCTAATTTTTGAGTACCTGCTCATACCGCAAGAGGTAATCCGTGAATTTACGCCAACCAAAAACCTTCCAGAGAATCAGGTAAGGTACAAAATACTGTCGCGCTTAGACCCTAACCAGGGGTTTTACCGTATATGCCCGGCCATAGACTATTTGGTATTTGATTTGCTGAAAACTGTTCCTCATGTTGACCCTGGTGAGGCAGAAGCCATAGCACAGGCAAGAAAACGGCAAGTGATGTGCATTTTTACTGATGATAAAAAGATATTGAAACACCTGCCTGAGCAGTTTAACGATTTAAGGTTTTACAGTACCTTGACTGTTGTAGCCCTGTTAGACCTGCAACAACAACTGAGCGATTACCATAAATGTGTTGAAGAAGTTTATATGCTTAGAAAGTTTACCTCAAAAGAGTTTCGAAAAGCTTACCTTCAAGCCGCCAGCCATTTGGGTATAGGCCTCACAAAGAAACGTATTTCAGAAAAAACAAGCCTCACAAAGCTTGGTTTAAAGTAAGCCAAGCAACCCTAAGCCCGCCCAACGGCACTTTTCAGGGGGTAAACAGCGTAACCTGGCCCATGGCGTTAAACCTGGGTTAAAACTGCTGGTTAACGGCTACAAATGGTTGTTCACAGATGTGTTTTGACCGGGCAGGCCACTTACACCATTTTTGTATCATCAACTCATTATAAATTATTGACTATTGTAAACTGTATAAACAAAACCCATCTGATATTACTTATATACCAGGTGGTTTGTTTATACCCAACAATGCAACACCATTTGAAACACATTGTACACATGAAGCCCAGCTTTTCCCAACTGCTGCTATTGGTATGCTTATCCCTACTCAGCTTTCAACTTAATGCACAGCAACGCCGGGGGCCACAACAACAGGGCCCGCAACAACGCGGCACCTTAGTTACCGGCAAGGTGGTAGACGCCAACAGCCAGCAACCTGTTGAATTTGCCACCATTATGATTGGCAACCCTGAAACCCAACAGCCCATTACGGGGGCCACCACCAGTACCGATGGTACCTTCAAGATTACCACCAAAGCAACGGCCTTTTATGTAGAGGTGAGCTTTATTGGCTTTGACACCAAACGCATTGAGGGCATTACCATTGCCGATGGCAAGGCCAGCCTGGGCACCATACAATTGGGCGCCAACACCCAGGTACTTGATGCCATTGAGGTACGCGGTGAAAAATCTACTACAGAGTTCAGGTTAGACAAACGGGTGTTTAACGTAGGCAAAGACCTGAGCAGCACCGGGGCAGGTGCCCTTGAAGTACTTAACAACGTACCCTCAGTGAATGTAAGCATAGAGGGTGAAATTAGCCTTAGGGGCAGTGCTGGTGTGCAGGTGCTCATTAACGGCAAACCTTCTGTATTAACTTCTGAGCAGGGCAACGCCCTGGGCAGCATCACAGCCGATATGATTGACCGCATTGAGGTAATTACCAACCCGGGCGCCAAGTACGATGCCGAGGGCACCTCGGGTATTATCAATATTGTTATTAAAAAAGAAGAGCGCAAAGGCTCTAACGGCTCTTTAAGTGTAAACGGGGGCGTGCCTGACAATTACAGCCTGGGCTTTAGCATAAACCGCCGCTCTGAAAAGTTTAACCTGTTTACCCAGTTGGGCGTGGGTTACCGCGAGCTACCAAACGATACCCGCAATATTAACCGCGACCTGAGTACAGGCACCTCCATTGAAAGCATTGGTGAGGAGTTTCGTAACGAAAACTTTTACACCATTACCCTGGGTACTGACTATTACATTAACCCCAATAACGTCATTACCGTATCGGGCAATTTTGGCTATGAGGTAGAAGACCAGCCCAGCACCACCCGCTTTACAGAGTTAGACGGACAGGGTGTGGTGCTATCTGAGTGGGAACGTACCGAAGTGACCGAAGCCACCAACCCCAAGTACCAGTACGAGGTGCAATACCGGCGCACGTATGAAGACAATGAAGACCACAGCCTGCAGTTTAGCGCCCTGGGTAGCTTTTTTGGCAAAGATCAGTCATCTGACTTTACTGATAGTGCCATACGTGGCCTTGACAACAGCGGTTTACAAGAAACCGCCAGCGACTGGTCTGAAGGCCGCTACACGTTCAAGCTGGATTATACCCGCCCCCTGTCAGAACAGGTTACGCTTGAAACCGGGGCCCAGTACATCATTAACGACGTGCAGAATGATTTTGCTGTGAGCGATCTGGTAGATGGTGTGTGGGTACCCAATGACGGCCTGACCAACGTATTTGAATGGAACCAGAAGGTATGGGGGGTGTACAGCACCGCAGGCTATGAAAACGAGCAGTGGGGCTTTAAAGCCGGCCTGCGTGTTGAACATACCGACCTGAACACCCTGCTTATTACCACCAACCAGGCGGGCAGTCAAAACTACACCAACCTGTTTCCCAGCGCCCACCTGTCATACAAAATCTCAAAAACACATTCTATACAGGCGGGTTACTCGCGCCGCATCCGTCGCCCCCGCCTGTGGGACCTGAACCCCTTCTTCAACATCCGCAACAACTTCAGCATCAGGGCCGGTAACCCCGACTTACTGCCTGAATTCACTGACTCATACGAGATTAACAGCATTTACGACTTCAGCAAGGTATCGCTCAACTTTGGGGTATACCACCGCTTTACTACTGATGTAATTGAGCGCATCTCGGTGTTTGAAAACAACGTCAACACCTTTATGCCTTTTAACATAGGCACCAACAAAACCACAGGCTTTGAAGTAAACGGTAAGTACAATGCTACTGACTGGCTCACTATTAATGGCGATATTAACTACAATTACTTTAGCCGTGAAGGTTCATTAGAGGGCACGATTATTGATTTCAGTGCAGACCAGTTTACCACTAAGTTAACGGCCAAGTTAAAGCTGCCTGGTGGCATTGATTTTGAAACCACCACCCAGTACCGCTCAGGCTTTGAAACGGTGCAGGGGCGCATTTCGGCCATGACCTTTGCTGATATTGGCCTGCGCAAAAAAATCATGAAAGGCAAAGGCGTACTGAATTTTAGCGTGCGTGACCTGTTTGCCTCGCGCATACGTGAAAGCACTACTGATCAGGATGATTTTTTTGTGTACAGCCGGCGCCTGCGTGGCCGGTTCATTACCCTGGGCTTTAGCTTTGGCTTTGGCAAAGGCGAAGCCATGGAGTACTCTGGCCGACGCCGCCGTTGGTAGCATTTACCGGCCCACTACACGTGTAAAAACACCTCTGCTTACACAGGCAGAGGTGTTTTTATTTTTAACCCAACACGCCACGAATACAACCTTCAACAGCACACATAGCAATACTACAAAATAGCATAAACCTATTAATACACTTGCATCAAACAATACTATATTGTAGTATTGCATAACTCATTCTAATAAATCGAACTAATTGCAGTGTATGGCCAAGCCCAATAAGTACATCTTACGGTTTTTCAGGTGGTATTGTAAACCTGCCTACCATGCTGATATTGAAGGCGACCTGCTTGAACTGTTTCAGAAAAGGTACAAAGCCCAGGGCGCCAGGCATGCCAACAGGCGCCTGCTAAAAGATGTGCTGCTGCTATTCAGGCCCGGCATTATAAACAATGCACTGCCCGTCAAAAACTCACATACCACGATGCTTAAACACTACACCTTTGTGGCCCTGCGCACTTCAAAAAGCAGCGCAGCACCTTTGCCATTAATATTGCAGGGCTGGCCAGTGCCCTGACCTGCCTGCTGTTTATTGGCCTTTGGGTGGCTGATGAATGGGCCATTGACCGCTACCACCAACACGATGCCCACCTGTACCAAATCATGCTCAATAGCAACAATACTGATGGCATCCGTACCTGGAAGGGCACCTCGGGCCTGCTGCTGGATGAACTGTTTAGCCAGGTGCCAGAAGTGCAATTGGCAGTAGCCACTACCGATGTGCACGAGTTTACCATGCACCACAACAAAAAGCCATTTAAGGCCAGTGGCCTGTTTGCCAGCAAGCAGTTTTTTGAGGTGTTTACCTACCCCTTTTATGCTGGTGAGCACCAGGCCGACCTGACCAACCCTGACCATATTATCATTACCCGATCACTGGCACGCAGGGTGTTTGGCAACAGCAGCGATGTGATTGGCCAATCCATTACCTGGACCATGCAGGGGCAATCTAAAACATTTGAGGTAGCCGGCGTGATTGAAAATCCACCCGAACAAACCTCAGAGCCTTTTGAGTTTATTCTGCCCTGGACGTATTACCATGACGACCTGATAGATTTTAAAGGCTGGGGCAACTTTTATGCACGTACCCGTGTGGTGCTGAACCCGGCAGCTGATATTGACAAGGTAAACGCCCAAATTACTGCCATACAGCTGGCCAATATTGAAAGTGATAATATTAGCCTGTTTTTAACCAGCTACAGCAACCGATACCTGTACAATAAATACGAAAATGGCAAAGCCGTTGGCGGCCGCATTGATTATGTAGTGTTTTTCATCATCATAGCCGGCATTGTGCTGTTTATGGCCTGCATCAACTTCATTAACCTCAGCACCGCGCTGGCCAGCCACCGCCTAAAAGAAATTGGTGTGCGCAAAACCATGGGGGCGTTGCGGCAGTCCATAGCTGCCCAATTTCTAACTGAGTCGGTGCTGATGGCCCTGTTCAGCCTGTTTATTGCACTGGTGCTTACCATTGCCCTGCTGCCCTGGTTTAATGATATAGCGCAAAAAAGCCTCACGCTCAGCTTTTCAGTAAGTACACTGGCTTTGCTGGTGGGCACCATCATAACGGTGGGCTTATTGTCAGGCTTCTACCCTGCCGTATACCTGTCACGCTTTGGGGCCATTGAGGGGCTGCGTGGCCTTGTGCGCAATGGCAAAACGGCCTGGTTTAGCCGCAATGCCCTGGTGCTGGTGCAGTTTACCATTTCTGTAATACTCATTGTAACGGTCATTACAGTTAGGCAGCAAATGGCCTATATCCTTAATAAAGACCTGGGCTATAATAAAGACAACATCATTTATTTGATGCGCGAGGGCACCCTTACTGATAATTACGAGGCGTTTCTGGCAGAGGCACGCAAGCTGCCCACGGTGGCCGGTGCTGCCTTATCCAGCTTTTTTATTGGGGGCGATAACTCAACTTTTGGCGTTGACTGGCCCGGTAAGCCAGAAGGCAGCCAAACGGAGTTTTGGGAAACCAGGGCCGGCCATGGCCTGATTGAGCTGCTTGAAATGCAGCTGGTGGCAGGCCGCACCTTTAGCAAAGACTTTGGTGATGAAAGCAATGCCGTGGTGTTTAATGAAACCGCCATTAAAGCCATGGGCATGGATGACCCACTGGGCAAAACCATTGACCATTATACGGGCAAAAAAACCATAATAGGTGTGGTGAAAGACTTTAACCTTGAGTCACTACACACCGCCGTGGCACCCAATATGTTTTTGTTTGCTCCTGAAAAGGCCGCCTCAGTCATGGTCAGGTTCAAGCCCGGCCAAACGGCGCAGGGCCTGGCTGCTGTGCAGCGCCTGCACGAGGCCCTGAACCCTGGCTACCCTTTTAACGCCAGCTTTTTTGACCAAACCTATGCCCAGCAATACCAGGCCGAACAGCGCACCACCACCCTATTGACCTATTTTGGTGGCTTTGCCATGCTCATTACAGCCCTGGGGCTGTTTGGCCTCATGGCCTTTACCATACAGAAAAAGCTCAAAGAAATTGGCATACGCAAGGTGCTGGGGGCTACAGTGCTCAATATAATTGGACTGCTTACCAGCAACTTTATTAAAATAGTTATTGTGGCCTGCCTGCTGGCCGTACCCATTAGTTATATAGCCAATAGCAACTGGCTAAGCAGTTATGCCTACCATATAAACATACAATGGTGGTACTTTGCCGCAGGCATATTGTTTGTGGTGCTGTTTACCGTGGCCATGGTAAGTGTAAGGGTGGCACGGGCAGCCGTAACCAACCCAACGCACTTTTTACGTAATGAGTAGTAATGCTTAAAGCACCTGCAAGGAATAACCTGTGATGAACACCTGATATGAAACCAATTGGCGAGTTTGAAGAGATTGTACTATTAACCGTAGGCATTTTGCATGGCAATGCCTACGGGGTTAGTATTAAGGAAGAAATTGAAGACAGGCTAAACCGCGAAATTAGCGTGGGAGCCCTGCAAACCACCCTGCGGCGGCTTGAAAAGAAAGGCTTCGTCACCTCAAAGCAGGGCGAAGCCAACCAGGCGCGCGGCGGGCGGCCCAAGCTGTTTTTTACCATTACGGCTTCGGGCAAAAAGGCGCTGGACTACGCGCATGAATCGCGAAATATGCTCTACAACCTGCTGCCCAAGGTGGTGCTTGACCTGTAAACTGCAAGACAGCAGCCCCGCAATTGTAGTTTATTTGAGCTTGTCTTTAAAAAAATCAATGGTTCGCTGCCAGGCCAGTTGGGCGGCGGCTTCATCATAGCGGGGGGTGGTGTCGTTATGAAAGCCATGGTTGGCCTTGGCATACATATGCACAGTATATGCTTTATTGTTGGCCTTCAGGGCAGCCTCATAAGCTGGCCCACCTTCATTCACACGGGTATCCAGTTCGCCATAATGTATCAGTAAAGGTGCTTCAATAGCAGGCACATCTTCTTGGGCGGGCTGGCGGCCATAAAAGGGTACGGCGGCCCCAAGGTCGGGCAGGCGCACAGCCATCATATTGCTAATCCACCCCCCAAAACAAAAGCCCACTACCCCTACCTTACCGGTACATTGCTCGTGCTGCTTCAGGTGCTTAAAAGCGGCAATAAAATCTTCCAGCATCTCATTGCGGTCGCGCTGGCGTTGCAGGGTGCGGCCCTCATCGTCGGTGCCGGGGTAGCCGCCCAGTGGGGTCAGCGCATCGGGGGCCAGCGCCACAAAGCCAGCCAGGGCAGCCCGGCGGCATACGTCCTCAATATGCGGGTTCAGGCCCCGGTTTTCGTGCACCACCACTATACCTGGCAGCTGCCCGGTAGCCTCAGCCGGGCGGGCCAGCAGGCCTTTGATCTCTCCCCCACCCTTAGGCGACTCGTACGTTACATAATCGGCCGTTACCCGGTCGTCATCCGCAGCCACCTGCACCTTATTCTTATAGTCGGGCATCATAAAGCTCAGCAGGGCTGGCACCGTAATGCCACCTACGGCATACACTGATAGCTTTTCTACAAACTGCCGGCGCGGTATGCGGTCGTGCGCATAATCATCGTACAGGTCAAACACCTCCTGGCTAATGTCTTCTTTCTTCAGTTCGTTTGGCTTTACTGGTTTTGGTTGTGGCATGATTTGATATAGTTAGGGGTATGCTTATTTGTGAATGTTCAATATAACTCATTCACCCCAAACCAGGCAAGGTTGCCTCAATTAAGAACGCGCAACCACCAACAGTATCGTGATTCTCACGTCAATCAAAGTTTTGGCCAGTTAGTGCATACGCAACCAGGTAGTTAGTTGCTAAGGCGTAGTTGCTTCTTTCTTGCTTTTTGCACCCGATAGGCTGCTGTGGCAATAATGAGTACAAATAGCCCGATTATGAGGCAGTTTTCGAGAAATAAAACGGTTATGAGTGGTTTCATACCCAATTGGCCAATAGGTGGGCTGTACTTTACTAAAAGCTACTCCTTCATGGTTTATGGCTTTTGAATACCCATTTATTGAGGCCACCTATCAAAAAAAGCAGGCCTACAGCCACTGCAATTAATGAATAAACTGTTTCAGCAACAGGGTTGGCCTGTTGTTGTGGTATGCCAAAAATCAATTCGCCAACCCCTCTTAAAAGGTAGATGCCTGCCACGGAAAATACGCCCAGTTTTAAAAGGGGCAGCTTTCTGAATTGACCGGCTGCCGACAGCCCATATAAGCCGAAAATAAAAAATACGATGGCAACAAAAACAGTCCACAGGTAGGGCAATGCCGGGTGTATGGCCGCATGCCCATCCATTACCTCTTTAATGCCTGTTGCTTCAAACATTTGGTCGGCCCAAAGCAGCCCCACAATATGCCCAACGGCAATGAGTATATTCATGTATCCACCAAGTTGCAGCATATATATACCATGAATTGATAGCTCAACAAATTGGCCCATCATGCCCCATAACAATGCCCACTGCCACAGCTTTAAGCTGTAGCTGGGCGCTTATGCGGAGCTTGAAACCACAAGGGTAAAATTAACCAAAACGCAGGTAGGGCATTGCTGGTAATTCATGTTTTACGTAAGCGGTACAATTGCACATCAACTACACTAATAGAACTGTACCATTGGTGTTGGTACAGTAGGGCAATTGATCATGAGGTTACTGTACTATTACCGTTAGGACTGCTGTACCAACGGCGTTAGTACAGTAGGGCGAACGACAATGGTAAGCAGTACCAACGACGATGTGACTACTATACCAATGACGTTGTGACGACTGCACCAACGACGTTGTAACGACTGCACCAACAGCATTAGTGCTTCAGAGTAAACGGCATTAGTACGGCTGATGGCTTGTATGTTCTTGGCCTGGTAGATATACCTCACAAGTGAAGCAACAATACTTAAAAAAATAAGCCAAGTATTGACACCAAGCTAAATGGAACCCTGTTGCTGAATCATTTTTCACACAAAGCTGTTAAATTACACCAGCTAAGTGACCTTTAACCTTTTAATTAATACACTAATCAACATGAAAAACAACAAGTTAAAACTCAACAGGCTTCAGGTAAAGAGCTTTGTCTCTGACCTTACCCCCAAAACCAGTAAAACAGCCAAAGGTATTGCTGGCGGCACAGGCGCAGCCGCTTGCCTGCCAGCCACGCAAGGCTTTGAATGTAGCGCCTTTACATGCAAATGCCACACAGGGTACATTACAGACTGTTTTTGTTAACAGTAAGCAACCTATCAAAAGCCCCAGCAATGCCTGCATTGCTGGGGTTTACTTTTACTGTTAGTCTTGGGGCTGCTCAGCTATTCTTTTGATGTTTTGTAGCACACCGGGCAGCATGCCACGAAACCTGGCCCCAAAAGCTTTGGCAAACAGGCCTTTGGTGAGGCCGGCAAACCACACCTCGTGCGTAAATATAGTCTGCCCTCCCTCCTGCTTTAAATAGCGCTTTACATACAGGCTGCCCAGGGGCAGTTTGGTTTTGTAGGTATATGACTGGCCCTGTTCAATGGCCACTACAGTAAACTTACTTTTTCGCCCTTCTAACGAGGTAATGGTACCTCTGGCATTCAGCACAAAAGGGCCTTCCATAGCGGCGTCTTTCAGGCCGGTGTCCCAGTCCTTCCATTGGGCCACGTCAGTCCACACCTGCCAAATGGCTTGTGGGGTGGCT
>CAZXTW010000084.1:0-13483 GCA_964643525.1 uncultured Roseivirgaceae bacterium | reverse complement strand
ACCCCACCCGGCAATACAAGGTAATGTACCACAACGCCAGCCGCCTGCTGAAGCTCATTAATGAAATACTGGAACTAGCCAAGCTGGAGTCGGGCACGGCCACACTGCACCTGGCCCAGCACGACGTTGCCGCCTACCTGCACCCCATTGTACAGCCCTTTACTGAGCTGGCCCAGCGCGAGCATATAGAGTTTACCGTTCAACTGCCCGATGCACGCACGGTACATACGTTTGATGGTGAAAAGGTTGAAAAGGTGCTGCTGAACCTACTTTCAAACGCCTTTAAGCACACCCCACCCTACGGGCAGGTAACCTGCCAGGTAGGGCAGGCAGCCGGAGCATTGACAATAACCATTGCCGATACCGGAGCGGGCATACCCCAGGCAGAACAGGCACATATTTTTGACCGGTTTTACCAGGCCGGCAAGCAGCTAAAGGGCACCGGCATAGGGCTGGCCCTGGCCAAAGAATTGGTTGAGCTGCACCAGGGGCATATTGAAGTAGTAAGCGCCCCACAGCAGGGTGCCACCTTTGAGGTGGTGCTGCCTGCCGCCACAGCTACCACAACCAATACTGAGCCTGTGCTGAGCCAACAGGCCCAGGCAGAAGTAAGCGCCCTGCTGGCCGCCACACAGCCAGAAAGCACCACAACCGCCCATAACCAACCAGAGGCAGCCAGCGAGGTGCCTGACGGCACGCAATGCTGTATTTTAATTATTGATGACAATGCCGAGATGCGCCGCTTTATTGCCGGCACTTTAGAAGACCGCTACCGCACGCTACAGGCCGCCAACGGTGCCGAAGGGCTGGCCCTGGCCAATGAAGCCCAGCCCGATATGGTGGTGTGCGATGTAATGATGCCCCAAATGGATGGCTTTGAGTTTACCAGGGCCATGAAGGCCGGCAAAGACACCTCGCACATACCGGTGATACTGCTTACCGCCAAGGCCTCTGCCGAAAGTATGGAGCAGGGTTACGAAACCGGGGCCGATTATTACCTGACCAAACCCTTTAACCCCACCCTGCTTGAGCTGCACATCCGCAATATGCTTACCGCACGCGAAGCCCTGCGCCACCATGTGCTGCACGGCAGCCACCTGCCCACCGTACCGCAGGGCGTAAAGGCCTCCGCCAAAGACCAGGCTTTTGTAAAAAGCATTGCCGCCTATATTGATGCCAACCTTGACAGCCCCGAGCTTAATATTGAAAGCCTCTGCAAAGAATTTGGCATGAGCCGCACCCAGCTGTACCGCAAGCTCAAAGCCCTGGTGGGGCAATCGGCCAATGAGCTCATCAGGGCCATCCGCATTAAGCGGGCCGCGCAGCTCATCAGCACCGGCAGGTACACCATTGCAGAGGTTACCTTTCAGGTAGGGTTTAGTGACCTCAAGTACTTTCGCGAATGCTTCAAAAAGCAGTACGGCGTAGCACCCTCAGAATACCAGGAGGGGTAGCCCAAGGTTAGCATTTACATAAACACTACCGGTTAAATAGCCTGTGGCCATTTGGCAGGCCCTGTTCACTACCCATTCGCATCCTTTTGTTTAACCACGATTAAACAAAAGGACTGGGCAACAATATGCCTTTCGATGAATTTAGCCAAATAAGGGTTCAACACCCGTAAACTTTCTACGGAACTACTGTGTAAACGCAACCCACATAAAACACCTCAAAACTTGTTCAACTATTAAGCATTCAGCCTAAACTTTATCTATTAAAAACAACAAACAAGGCCCACTTATGCATTAAACAGGCATTACATATTTCTTTGTTTTTTTCTTATTACAAATTCTACACTTAAAAGAACAAGGCCCTAAACAAGCAAAAAACCGCTATTTTAATCAAACTGGCACTTTCTACACTCAAAGCAGAATGGTAAAGCCCATGAAATAACTAGCAACTTGCTTACAACAATAAAAAAAGCAAGGCAAGTACACTTTTAAGCAAATTCCATATTTTTGTTTTCATCAAAAATTATGTAGTTTTGATTTAACCGATTCAGGAAAGATACCAAAAGAGAATGTAAGCGGTAATTGAGCCATCTCACTGCCCGCTAAAGCATTCAACGCACGCTCTACACCAGCACATCAATCATCTACAAATTCTGCACTCTCCAGCAGCGGAAAGCTTTGTCATTACCCACGCATTTGCTGATTAACCTATACTTATTATAAAGGTTCTTTTTACCCTTTGCTTAAAGCAGTTGTGCTTGCCATTGCACAACTGAAAAGAAGGTTATTGTCTAAAAACTACCAGGCAGCGCATAATGCTGCATAAATTCTATAGGTACAACAAGTATAAACAACAAGTACAGGCTCTGTACCGGTTAACATAAGCGATTGATACAAATGGAAACTGAACTCGACCTCAAACAAGGCAGCAATGGTGAGGCACACGCACACCATGCTAAAACTGAAAACCCAATAGAGGTAAAACGCAATGAAGCCATACTACAGGCAATAGATAAAAGTATGGCTATGATTACCTTCAATATAGAGGGCACCATACAATATGCCAACCCCATGTTTTTAAAGGTAATGGGCTACACGCTTGATGAAATAGTGGGCCAGCACCATAAAATATTTGTTGAGGCTGCCTACAGCCAAACAGAAGACTATTACCAGTTCTGGTCAAAGTTGCGGCGGGGCCAGTTTGACCAGGGCCAATATTGCCGCAAGGCCAAAAACGGCAAAGATGTTTGGCTACAGGCCACCTACAACCCGGTAATTGGGGCCGACGGCACCCCCACAGAAATCATCAAGTTTGCTACTGATATTACAGTGCACAAACAGCTTGAAAGAACGTCTCAGCAGGCCACCGAAGAGTTGCGTACCCAGGAAGAGGAGCTACGCCAGAATATGGAGCACTTAGAGGAACAGCAAATTACCTTAGACGGCCAGTTGCAGGCCATTAACACCACCTCTGCCTTTATAGAGTTCACGCCTGATGGCACCATCCGCTCGGCCAACAATTTATTTCTTAAGGCCATGGGCTACACACTGTCAGAAATTAAAGGCCAGCACCACCGCATGTTTGTAGATGACAGCTACGCCAGCTCTGCCACCTACAAAAAGTTTTGGGCCAACCTGGCCAAAGGCCAGCCCCAACAGGGTGAGTTTAAACGCATAGCCAAAAATAATGAAGAGGTATGGCTACTGGCCAACTACACCCCTGTGTTGAATAAAGAAGGGCAGGTGGTAAAAATCATTAAACTGGCCAACGACATTACTGCCAATAAAATGGCCAGTGTAGAAAACAGTGGTAAGCTCAATGCGGTCAACCTGTCAAGCCTTGTCATTGAGTTTGATATTGAAGGCAATATACTGCACGCCAACGACAACTTTTTAACACTAACCGGTTATACACTGGGTGAGGTTCAAGGCCTGCACCACCGCCTGTTTTGTGATAAAGAATATGCCAGCAGTGCTGGCTACCGCACCTTTTGGCAACAGCTGGCACAGGGCCAGTTTAAAAGCGGCACCTTTAAACGCATTGGCAAAAACGGCCAGGAGGTACACATACAGGCCACTTACAACCCCATTTTAGATGTAAATAACCGGCCTTATAAGGTAGTAAAAATTGCTACCGACATTACCGAGTTTACCGTGGCCCTGCAAAAGGTAAGCACCTTTATTAGTGAGTTGCGTAAGGGCAACCTCAATGCCGAGCTTGATGTGCACGCCCAGGGTGCCGTTGGCCAGATGATTCAGGATAACCTGGTGCTGCGCGATACCCTGAAGGCCGTACTACAGGCAGTGACTGATATAGTAAAACAGGCCGGCGAAGAAGGCAACCTGAATGACAGAGTACAGGTTGATGGTGCCTCAGGGGCATGGGGCAAGCTGGTAGAACAAATTAACCAACTGCTGCAATCACTGGCCGACCCTGTGCTTGAGTTTAATGCCATTGTAAGTGAGCTGGCTAAGGGCAATTTGAATGTAGAGTTTCATATGTTGGCCAAAGGAGAGGTGAAGCGCATGGGCGATGCCCTGAACCAGGCCATTACCAATATTAATGAGCTGTTGCTGCATATTGACCAGGATGCCAGCCAGGTGGCACGCAGTGCCGATACGCTCAATACCCGCAGTGAAGCCATTGGCCACCACTCTACCGAAGTAGCCAGCGCCATTGCACAAATGGCCAAAGGCGCACAAGACCAGGCCATTAGAACAGACGAAAGCAGTAAACTGGTAGAGGGAGTGCTGCACAGTGCCAGCATTATGGATAACAACGCCAGCCAAATTAATGTGGCTGCAGGCCAGGGAACTGAAAAAAGCAAAGAGGGGCTGGTTATGATGCAAAAGCTGGTGACCAGTATGGCCGAAATTGATGACTCGGCCAGCAAAACCTCTAAAAGTATTGAGGTGCTTACTGAGCGGGCCGAAGAGATTGGCCGTACACTAAATGTCATAACCGACATAGCCTCGCAAACCAACTTACTGGCCTTAAATGCGGCCATTGAAGCTGCCCGGGCTGGCGATGCTGGCCGCGGCTTTGCCGTGGTGGCAGAAGAAATCAGAAAGCTGGCTGAAGATTCCAGACGCTCTGCCGTAGATATAGAGAAAATCATAGCCGACGTACAGAAAGATACCACCAGAGCAGGCAAAGCCATTGACATTATGGGTAACAATGTAAAAGGAGGCAAAGCGGCCAGCAAAGAGGCAGAAGCAATTTTTGAGCAAATAGCCAATAACAGTACCGAAACCTTTGAGTATGCGCAGGCTATTAGAGAAAGTGCTGCTACGCAAAAGGCTGATACTGATGCAGTGGTAAAAAATATTGAACAGATAGTGGTGGTGGCAGAAGAAACTGCCGCAGGTACTGAACAAGTAGCAGGCACCTCTCAAGAGCTAAACGCCAATATGGCAGAAATTACCCAGGCCAGTACAGACCTTACCCTGGTAGCCGCACGGCTAAAAGAAGGTGTGGCCAAGTTTAAGCTAAGAAGAAAAGCAGGGGCATAAACAACCACACTATGGATATCTTAAAGAAAGCAGCGCCACATGCCACCCAGGCCGATGCCCAGCAGGCTGTTGGCACCAGCTTACAGTTTATTGTTTTTAAAGTGGGGGGGCAAGCCTATGCAATTAGTATTGAGCAAATCAGAGAGGTAGTACCCACCCCTCAAATTGCACACTTGCCCCAAAGCCCTGACTTTGTACAGGGGGTGGGCAACATCAGGGGCAATATTATCGCCATTATTGACCCTCACTTGTGCCTTGGCCTGCAAAACACCAACCCTAATAATAAGGCCAATTACACCTTAGTGATAGAAAGTGAAGCATACAAAATGGGCATTTTGGTGCACGAGGTGCCCAATACGCTCAATGTAAACTCTACCCAGGTTGAAGAGGCGGGCGCGCTTTCCATGGGCAATGGCAGTTCTAAATTTATTAAAGGCCTCATTAAAGAGGCCAGCCAGCTTATTGTGGTGATAGATGCCATTGAGCTCATTACAAGCCAGCAGTGGCACCAAAACTAACCTGTTCACTCTAACCCTAAACAATATACCTATGAACAAAAGTGTACTTATTGTAGATGACTCGCTGTATATGCGTACCATCATTAAAAATGCTTTAGAAGAAGGCGGCTTTGAGGTTGTGGGCCAGGCAGCCAACGGCGAAGAAGCCATTGATATGGCCTTTGACTTAACCCCCGACATTGTAACCCTCGATAATATTTTGCCAGATATGGTGGGTACAGACATTCTTAAAGTCTATAAAGAAGAGGGGCTCTTATCGCACGTAGTAATGATTAGCGCTGTGGGCCAGGAGGCCGTTATTGAAGAGGGCCTTTCTATCGGGGCCAGTGCCTACATAGTAAAGCCTTTCACTACCGAACAACTGCTTAGTAAAGTCAAAGCCATTGCCTAACCTACCTACACCCAGCTTACTACCTGCCCTATGAGTGCTGCGCTTACCACACCGCACCCAGGCAATAAAGTGCGGGTATTGCTGGCAGAAGATTCAAGCCTGATGCGGCTCATCCTGACCGATATACTGCGCCAATGCCCCGAAATTGAGCTGGTAGCCACCGCTACCAACGGGCAAGAGGCTGTTACAAAAACAATAGCCTTAAACCCTGATGTACTGCTGTGCGACCTGCTTATGCCCCATTTTGACGGGTTGTTTGTGGTGCAGCAGCTTATGAAACACTACCCTAAGCCTGTGGTACTGCTGAGCAGCCTGGAGCGGAACCACCAAATGGTGTTTGATGCGCTGGCTGCCGGGGCCACTGACTTTTTAGAAAAGCCAAAAGAAAAAACCGTTAAATACATCCGCACACTTAACAGTTCTATCACCCAAACGGTATTGCAGGCTGCCGGGGCAGTTCCAGCCCCCATACCCATTAACAAATGGGCAACCCAGCCTTTGCAACATACCTGGCATGGCAAACCTACCCACCAAATTATTGTCATTGCCGCCTCTACCGGTGGGCCCGGCAGTATAGAAACATTGCTTAGCCAATTGCCTCCCAACCTGCCAGTACCAGTTGTAATTGCCCAGCACATGCCCCAGCACTTTATTGAAAGCTTTGCCTCCAGGCTAAAGCGGCGCTTTCAAAACCTTACCATCAGCATAGCGCAACAACACCAACCCGTGTTGCCGCAAGTATACCTGGCCCCCGGTACAGGTAATTTAGTGGTACGGCAATTACCCAACCAAAGTACCCCGGTGTTTGATTTTACAGACTGTACCTACCAACAGTTTAACAACCCCAGTGCAGACGCGCTCTTTGGTTCAGTGGCACAAGTGTATGGCAACCACGCGGTGGGCGTGGTACTTACCGGCATGGGTAAAGACGGTGCCAATGGCCTGTTAAAAATCAAAAAAGGTGGCGGCACCACTATTGCCCAAAATAAAGATACCTCTGTTGTATTTGGCATGCCCAAGGCGGCCATTGCACTTGAAGCTGCAAAGCATACCCTGCCATTGCACCAGATGGCCCCGTTTTTAGTCACCTGTTTAGAAGCCTAACCTGTAGTATGGACAAGCAAGAAGAGTATAAACAGTTGTTTGTGGCAGAGGCCCTTGAAATGCACCAGGCCCTTGAAGCGGCATTGCTGGCACTTGAAAAAGACTACAGCAGCAAGGCCAGCCTGCAAGAGCTTTTTAGAATTACCCACACCATTAAAGGCAATGCCCAGGGCATGGGTTACGAGGCATTGGCAGGTATGGCACATACCCTTGAAGATGTGTTTGACCATGTACTACAAGGCCATATGCAATTAAATGCCTCCATAATTGAAATGCTGCTCAAAGCGGCCGACCTGCTCAAACAGCTCATTCACGCCATTACTACCCACCAGAAGGTGGCCTACAGGGGCCTCAAAAAAAAGCTACAGTTATTGGTGCAGCCAACTAACCAGAATGCTACTGAACAGAAGCCCCTTACAAAGGCAGCAACAGCCAGCCAGCCAGCGGCAGCGCCGCCGCCAACAGAAGCCATAGCCGCTACATTTTCTGACTATATACAGGTGCCTGTTGCTAAGCTTGATGGCCTGCTTAACCTGGTGGGCGAACTGGTGATTGAGCGCGACCGCCTCATAGCCCAACAGCCAGACCAACGGGCCAATGGCCAGTACAGTTTGCTCAACCGCATCTCTGCCGACCTGCAATATGCCGTAATGAATGTAAGGCTCATTCAGGTGGGGTTTCTCTTCAAAAAGTTTCACCGCGTTGTGCGCGATGCCGCCACAACAGAGCAAAAACAGGTTGAGCTACGCCTTGAGGGGACAGATACTGAAATAGACCGCAACATTTTACAAGTAATTAGTGACTCACTGATACACCTGTTGCGCAATGCAGTGGGGCATGGCATTGAGCCACCCCAGCAACGGCAGGCAGCTGGTAAACCGCCTGTTGGCCAAATTAAGCTCACTGCCGCCAACGAAAACCAGAAGGTACGCATTACCATTGAAGATGATGGCCAGGGGCTCAATACTGAAAAAATAAGGCAACAGGTTATTGAAAAGCAGCTGCTTGATGCCTCACTGTGCCAGGCCCTGCCCAACCAGCAAATCAATGCATTCATATTTGAGCCTGGCTTTTCTACTGCCCAGAACATCAGCAGCATTTCTGGCAGGGGTGTTGGGCTGGATGTTGTAAAAAAAGCCCTTGATCAGGTAGGTGGGCAAATTAATATTGAAAGTACACCGGGTAAGGGCACGGCCTTTCACCTATATATGCCGGCCTCTATGGCGGTTAAGTCTGTACTGCTTTTTGAGCTACAGCAACAGGTCATGGCCATACCCCTTGCCAACACTGAGTTTGTGGCCACCTTATACAAATCGCAGGTATTTACGGTGGGCCATGGCCTGGTAGCACGTTACCTCAAACACACCTTTCCGCTGTACTACCTATCAGACCTGCTGCACCAGCGCCCCCACAACATGCAGGCCTGGGGCCATCTGCATAGTGAAGCCTCTCTGCAGGTAATTGTAGTACAGGTATATAACCAGCTGATAGGGCTGGTGGTAGATAAGCTGATGCAGCAAAAAGAAGTGGTAGAAAAGCCACTGGCCAAGCCATTGCACCAGCTTAGCTATGTAAATGGGGTCACCATACTGGGCAATGGGCAAATATGCCTGGTTATAAACATACCCACCTTATTGGGCAGGCTTGCCCGCAACCAACAAGTGAATAGCATATAAGTACTCAAAAAGCCTATGAACACTATACCCAACACGCAAGCTATTACTACAGCAAAAAACATTTTCCAATCAGGGCTCAACAGGGCTTCTGAGGCACTTGTGGTCATTACAGGCCAGTCAGTGCAGTTACAGGCCATAAAACTGCAAGCTACTCAAGGGGCCAACGCCCAGGCAGTGCTGCCGCAATTTACTGAGCAGGTTCAGGTACTATCCACACAGTTAAAAGGGCAGCTGCAAGGCAACAGCTATATGTTTATTACCCAGCAGCAATCAGTTAAGCTAAAACAAATGCTGGCCCACATCAACGGGTTTGAGCAGCAGGGCTTTGAGTTCCTGAAAGAAATAGACAACATGCTGGCAGCAGCCATTATTAGTGTCATTGCCAATAAGCTATCGGTAGCTATTTATGGTGATGTACCCCACCACCATTGCCTGCAGGGCAACGAACTGCACCACTGGTGGGCCAACAAACAAACTATTGAAAACTGCCCGCCCAGCCAGGAGGTGCTGCTGGTAGTTACCTCATCACTACAGGTGGGCCAAAATGAAACCATAGACTTCTTTTTTGTTTGGTGCCTGCAACAGCAAGCACTGCAATACTTTGAGCGCATCACAACCTGAACAAGCCAAATACCATAGTTATGCCTTCAAATCTGCACCTTAATTCTACAAAAGTTACCGCAGCCTGTGCGGTAACACTTTTGTTTTTACAGGCAGCTACACTGGCCATGGCGGTAGTATTGCCAGCCTGGGTGGCTGTGGCGGCAGGTGCCGCATTGGCAGGCACTGTCATCTTATTGCTCCGTTTACGGGCCGCACACCAGGCATGTACTGCAAAAACCCAGTTGATTAACAGCCTCAACAGCCAAATAGCCAATGCAGTAGCCTGGGTTGACAACCTGGGGCAGGCAGGTGCCAGCAATACTGAGGTGGCAGCTACCAACAATGCCAATTACAAATTAGGCTTGAAAAGTATTACCAAAAAGAGCAGCAAGATGGCTGGCAGGCTAAAGGAATCACCTTTTTTAATGACCTCATGCACCAGCACGATCAGGAAAATGACACCCACAGCCTGTGCCAGCACCTGATTAGCCAACTGGTGCCTTACACCAATTGCAACCAGGGGGGTGTATTTATTCAACAAACCGATGCCGATGGGCTGCCCTACCTTAGCTGCCATGGTGCTTATGCTTATGGCAGGCAAAAACGCATTGCCTCAAAAATATATGCTGGCGAGGGGCTGCTGGGCAGGTGCATGCAAGAGCGTGATACGCTGTACCTCACTGAAATACCCCCCAATTACATCCGCATCACCTCAGGCCTGGGCAAGGCCTTGCCACGTAACATCATTATACTGCCTGTGCAGGATCAAGACCGTTTTTATGGAGCCATTGAACTGGCCGCCTTTCAGGTACTTCAACCTTATGAAGTGGCCTTTCTTGAAAAGGTAGCTACGGCCTTTGCTGGCATATTACGCAGTGCCTTCAGTAAAATTAAAACCCAGCAATTGCTTACTGAAGCCAATGCCATGGCGCAGCAGCTAAGCAGTAACGAAGGTAAACTGAGGCAACAAATGGAAAAGCTACAGCACGCCCAGGGCCACCTTGAACGAAACAAAGCCGAGCTTGACGGCATGGTGCGCAGCATTAACCAAAGCCTGCTCACCCTAACCTGCAACGCAAATGGTGTGGTTAATGACATGAACCGCAACTTACAGCAGTTGCTTGGTTACAGCACTGGTAAAGCGCAGCACATTACCCAGCTATTAACCCAAACCGGTAAAGCCGCCTGGCACCAAATACACAAACAAATAGCCGGCTTACAAACCACCACCGTTACCCTCAATTTTGCAACAGTTGGTAAGGGCTCTGTTTGGCTGGAGGCCACCTTTAACCCCATTGAGGGCCAGCAAGGGGCCCAACAAAAAACTTTAATGCTGGCCACTGATGTAACTGAAAAGCGGGCCAACCAACAAGAACTGCACCGGCTGTCATTACTGGCAAACAACACCAGTAATGCTGTGCTTATTACAGATGCAGGGGGCTTTATTCAATATGTAAACGCTGGCTTTACTCAAACTTCAGGGTATACCCTGGCCGAGGTACTTGGCAAAAAGCCCGGGCACGTACTACAGGGCAACGCTACCAACCCCGAAACCGTAAAGCGCATGCGGCAGCACCTGCAAAAGGGCCTGCCTATTAAAGAAGAAATCATTAACTACCACAAAAACGGCATGCCCTACTGGGTGTCATTGGTTATTAACCCTGCCTACAACAGCCAAAAGCAAATTACCAACTTTGTAGCCATACAGGCCGATATTACTGAAACCAAGAAAAACGACATTAAAACGGCTGCCCAATGGGCCGCCATTAACCAGGCCAATGCAGTAATTGAGCTTGATATGAACGGGTGCATTACCCATGTAAACAATCAGCTGCTCAATACATTGGGCGTACAGGCCGCTGAGCTTAACGGCCAGTGTCTTAGCCAGTTTTTAACACATAACAGCCAATTAAGTGGCGCTACACTTATTGGCACCATCAATAAGTTAGCGGCCAACCAATCTATTACCCGTGAGTTTACACTTCATGGTAAATCAGGCAATAAATGCTTCAGAGGGGTGTTTTACCCCATACAGAAAAACCTGCAAAAGGGTTACCATAAAGTAATTATTGTTGCTACTGATATTAGCCAGGAAAAACACCACCAACAACAGCTGGCCTTAAAAAACCATGAAATTAAAGAATACCTGCAAGCGGTAGAAAAAACCATAGGCACCCTAACCTGTAACCCAGAGGGCATCATTACCCACATCAATGAAATATTCCTTAGCATTACCGGCTTTGATCAAAGCGAGCTATTGGGCCAGCATTACCATGTGTTGCTTGATTGTGACGAGCGCCAGTCGGCCCGGCAGCATATGCTCTGGCAAAGTATTCAAGATCAAAATTATGTAGAGGGTGAGTTTCACATCATTGGTAAAACAGGTGACATGCTCTGGTTTAAAGGCACCTATAACCCAATTGCCGATATTGACGGCAACCTGACCCAGGTTATGCTTATGGCGCAGTTTACTACCCATGAAAAGAAAAAGCTGGATGAGCTCACCACCTATGTGAAAACACTGTCAGAGCATACCTACTATATTGAAATGAACCCCGACTACAGCATACGCTCGGCCAACAAACGCTTTTTAGAGTTCAAGGGGCTTTCACGCTTGCAGGTAACAAAACCTCAAAACCCTGCTCAACGGGTCATACCATGCTTTTGAAACGCAACAGGTAGCCACCAAACTCATGCACGGAAAAAACGCCCAGCTTTCAATTCATATGGCAGATGTGGGCGGCACTGTACACAACTTTTCCGGGCATTTTAGCCCGGTAACCGATAAGCAGAAAAACCTGAATAAAATATTGTTAATACTTACCTAAAATGGCGGGCAGTAAACCAGCAACCAGCACAGCCACAATGGCAGCATTGAATGCCGCCAGCAGTCATGAAGGGCCAGCCGAGCTGAACGACGAAGAGCTGAACAGCATTACACAGGCCCTTTACCAACGCTACCGGTATGACTACCGCAGCTTCGAAAAAAAATCGCTGGCCCGCCGCATCAGGCGGGTAATGCGCAAGTACAACCTGGCTAACTCTGTTGAACTGTGGCGTAAAATACTGTACGACGAGTCGTTTGTTGAAAAAATGACCAACGACATTAGCGTGGGCCTCACCTCATTTTTTCGCGACCCCCGCCTGTGGCAGTTCTTGTACCAGCAAGTACTGCCAGCATTTGGCAGCCAGCGCAACATACACTTATGGCATGCCGGCTGCGCCACTGGCGAAGAAGTGTACTCAATGGCATTAATTATAGACCAGCTTGGCCTGCGCGCTCAATGCAAAGGCCTGGCTACTGACATTAGCTCTGACTTTATTGCTTTTGCTCAAAGGGGTATATACCCTGAAGAGGCTCAGCAAAAACTTATTGAGCAGCACAATATTATTGGCATTGCCCCTGCCACACTTAACCGCTGGCTGGTCAGTACTGAGCCTGCCGCAGTAAGCTTTAACAGCAGGCTGATTAGCCACATTACTTTCAAACAACAAAACCTGCTTACCGAGCGCAGCCAACAGCAGTTTCATATAATTTTTTGCCGCAATGTGCTCATTTATTTTGAGCGCCCGGCAAAAATGGAGTTACTACAGCATTTTTACCAACAATTGGTGCCCGGCGGCATTTTGGTGCTAGGCTTGTTTGATTCTGTGCTGCCTGCCCACCTGCCCGCAGGCCTTACCCCCATGCACCTTGGCCTAAAAGTTTATCAAAAAAATAAAGCCCATTGAAACCTGCACGTTTTGGTGTAAGTTTAATGAACAACACTTACCCCAACACTATGCAGCCAACTTATACCCGCAAATGGTTAATTCAGGAGGTTAACGCCGGCCTGCAGCCTGAGTACCTGCTTTTTTGGGGGCATACCAGCCCCAACAATGCCACCGTTGGCAAGTTTTGCCTTAGCCAGTGGTACCACAGCCCCTTTAGCCTGTTTGGCACCACCTACCAGACTGCCGAGCACTGGATGATGGCCCAAAAGGCCGCCCTGTTTGATGATGCCGATACTGAAGCTGCCATTGTTGCGGCCGAAACCCCGGGGCACGCCAAAGAACTGGGCCGTACTGTAAAAAACTTTGACAGCGCCGTGTGGAATGCCCACCGTCTGAATATTGTAACTGCCGGCAACATTTATAAATTTAACCAAAACAAACCCCTGGGCGATTTTTTACTGCAAACAGGCAATAAGGTACTGGTTGAGGCCAGCCCGCATGATGCCATTTGGG
>CAZXTW010000083.1:0-13497 GCA_964643525.1 uncultured Roseivirgaceae bacterium | reverse complement strand
CCTTATTGCCCAGCACCCGGCTGTTGCCCGTACGGATGTTTTGTGATACGGTTGGTGTAAAGAAATCAAAATTGTCAGACTCAGGCAGCTGCGGCGCCTGTATAGATGATATATTGCCCTCACCCCTGATGCGAAAGGTATAGTTAAAGCTATCACCCGTGCGCAGCTCGCGGGTGTTAATGTCTTCATCTAACACAAAGTTACCTACAGCGGCTTGTGCTTTTAATGGGTGGGGGGGCAGCTCTTTAACAACTACCGTTTTGGGCCGCGAGTAAAAAGTTTTGAAGTCTTCCTGCTGGTTACGCCCAAAAAAGCCCGGGTTTTTGGCCACTTTGTACTTCAACATTTTTAACCCTACCGATGGGAGGCTGATGGTATCTGTAGTGAGCGGATAATAGGTAGCCTGGTATATTTTATAACGTGAGTACCCTTTATTGCCAATTTCAAGCTGTTCGCGGCGCAGGTTATCAATATTGAAGTTCTCTTCCCAACAGTTGGCCGGCTTAATTTCTTTCAGGATGCTGGTAAGCTGCTTGCCTATTTCATAAAACTGCATGGGCGCCCTGTTGGTGTTGGCAATGTAAAAACCCAGGGTAACGGTAAAGCCCTCGCCCAGATATACCTGCTCTTTATCTACACTAAGGGCCAGGAAGGCGTCGTCTTCAATTTCAATAAACTCAGTGGGCTGTTGGCGGCGGCGGTAGTCGTCAAACGGCGAGCGGCCAAAGAAGTCGTCAAAGGGGTCGCGCTGGCGGCGGGCCTGTATGGCAGGGCCTACCGTTACCTTTTTACCCCTTGATTTAACCTGCTGCCCATTAATTTGCATGGCAAAGGGCGCTATGGTGTAGGCACCCTCTTTACGCGCCACATAGTTTTGCACGATACTTTCAGTAGATGACTGCCGCCCGTTGATGAAGCTGGTAGAGCGCTGCGAACTGGTGCCGCGCTTTACAAAACCAGGTATATCTGGAAACTGCGAGTAGTTGCGCAGACCACCGTTTTGTACCGTAATGGTAATGGTAAATGCCTGGTTAAGGGCTATCTCGTCAGGGCCCAACTGAATACTAACCTGTTGAGCTTGAAGCTGTTGGACTTGAAACAAAAAAAAGACAACTACCAACGTACGAAAGAATTGTCTGATTCGTTGCATAAGCAGAACTATTCCGGGTTTAAACATCCGCAATTGTACAAAACTAACTGATTTCTTTCTTTTTGAGTGATTCATTCCGTATATTTAACTTGAATTAACTTAAGAGAGATAGACGATCACTCCAGTATTAACTTAACCGGCAATTTCTATGCTAGAGTATTGTAAAACAATCTTACTGAAAGTGAGTTTCAGCAAGGCAATATTTGAAAAAGAGTTGCGGAAGGCAATTTCACTGCTGATACCACATGAGATCGCTGATTTGAGGGCCTGGTGCTACAAAAGCTTTGGCCAATCGCACAAAAACATTTTAAATAACTGCTTCATTTAATCCATTTAACCCCCATCCTACAATATCACGGCCTGTCATAACCTGACGGGCTTTATTTTTTTACGCTGTTTGGTTGCTTTGCCCGGCAAACCTGATGTTGCGCTGCAGGCCTGCATATTTGGTGCGCTTTACGGCCGATTGTTTAAACAGTTTTCTAAACACCTCTTCTGTCAGTTCATGCCAGTGGGTTTTGGTCATTTGGGCCAGGTCAGGGTGCGGATCAAAGGCGGGCTCGTGGTGGGGTTTGGCAAAGCGGTTCCAGGGGCATACGTCCTGGCAAATGTCACAGCCAAACACCCAGTCATTAAACATGCCCTGAAAGGCCGGTGGAATGGCCTCTTTCAGTTCAATAGTGAGGTAAGAAATGCACCGGCTGCCATCAACCACATAGGGTTTGGGTATGGCATTGGTGGGGCAGGCATCTATGCAACGGGTGCAGGTGCCGCAGTAGTCGGCAATGGGGCCATCGGGTTCAAGAGGCAGGTCAATAATGAGCTCGGCCAAAAAAAAGAAGCTGCCCATTTGGCGGTTTAGCAGCAGGCTGTGCTTGCCCACCCAGCCTTGCCCGCTTTTTTGGGCCCAGGGCCGTTCAAGCACAGGGGCCGAGTCAACAAAAACACGCCCCTCAATAGCACCTGCCTGCTGTTGCAGGGCTGCCAGCAGGATGCGCAGCTTCTCTTTCACCACAAAATGGTAGTCGCGCCCGTAAGCATATTTGCTAATGTGGTAGCCATTGCCATTGGCCCCGCCAGCCTTAGGAAAGTAGTTGTACCCCAGGCTTACCACAGTTTTGGCACCTGGCACCAGCAGGGTGGGGTCAAGGCGTTTGTCAAAGTGGTTTTCCATATAGGCCATTTTGCCGTGCATGCCTGCCTTGAGCCATGCTTCCAGGCGGGGGGCCTCCTGCTCTAAAAAGCCTGCCGGGGCAATGCCACAAAAGGCAAAGCCCAGGCTGGCAGCCTGTTGTTTTAAAAACCGGGTAAGGCGTGTGGCGGTGCTTTGGCCCATCATGGCTGGGGTTAAAACAAGGTGCCTGTTTTGCCGGGAGGCTGCTTATTCAGGTGGTGGTAGGCCAGCTCAGTGGCTTCGCGGCCACGGCTGGTGCGTTTGATGTAGCCCTCTTGTATGAGATAGGGCTCATACACCTCTTCAATAGTTTCAGCCTCTTCGCCACAGGCAGTGGCAATGGTACCCAGCCCCACGGGCCCACCCTTGAACTTATCAATAATGGTGGCCAGTATGCGGTTGTCCATATCGTCAAAGCCGTTCTGGTCAACATCAAGGGCATCTAAAGCCATTTGGGCAATGGCATGGGTAATGGTGCCGGTACCTTTTACCTCAGCAAAGTCACGCGTGCGGCGCAGCAACATATTGGCAATACGCGGGGTACCCCTGCTGCGGCGGGCTATTTCATAGGCGGCCTGCTCGTTAATGGGGGTGTTCAATATATCAGCACTGCGCTGCACAATAAGGGTAAGCTGTTTGGCATCGTAATACTCTAAGCGGGCGTTTATGCCAAAGCGGGCCCTCAGCGGGGCGGTAAGCAGGCCCGAGCGGGTAGTGGCCCCAATAAGGGTAAAGGGGTGCAGGCCTATTTGCACACTGCGGGCGTTGGGCCCGGTGTCAAGCATAATGTCAATGCGGTAATCTTCCATGGCAGAGTACAGGTACTCTTCAACCACAGGGTTAAGGCGGTGAATTTCATCAATAAACAGCACATCGTGCTCTTCAAGATTGGTTAGCAGGCCGGCCAGGTCGCTGGGCTTATCAAGTACAGGGCCAGAGGTCATTTTCAGGCCGGCCCCCATGGCATTGGCAATGATGTGTGCCAGGGTGGTTTTACCCAGGCCGGGGGGGCCATGCAGCAGCACATGGTCTAGCGCCTCGCCACGGCGGCTGGCCGCTGTCACAAATACCCTGATGTTTTCTACTACTTTGTGCTGGCCGGTAAAATCGTCAAAGCTAAGGGGGCGCAGGGCCTTTTCAACTTCTTTGTCGGCGGCACTCAGGCCGTCACCGTCTCCTTTCAGGTAATCTTCACGCATACGGTTTTGCTGCTCTGTTTTGCTGCATTGGTGGCTGGCGGCCCCATGGCCAATGTGCCAGGGCACGTCATTGGGGCCAGATAGAGAATTCTATTTGGCAAATATAGGTTAAATTGCGACGCAATTGACGCTTTAGGGGCTGGCGCTGCCGGCCAGCCCTAACGAAATTAAACCCTGAACCCCTTCAAACAACCAATCAATAGGCTTCTGATATGGCACGTAAAAATATTATTTACTCAATAGTGTTGCTGGTAAGTGTGTTTGTGGTGTACCAGTACCGGCAAAGCCAACAGGCAGACCTGCTGGCGGTGGCCTTTGGCGGTAAAACCATGGGTACTACGTATCAGGTAAAGTATTTAGATGCTGGCCAGCGCAACCTGCAAGCCAGCATTGACAGCCTGCTGGTTGTTGTTAACCAGTCACTTTCAACCTACGAGCAAGGCTCTGACATTAATACGTTTAACCAAACCACGTTAATGCGCTACCGCCTGCCTTACTTTTACCCGGTACTGCAAAAAAGCAAAGAGGTGTATGCTGTTACTGAAGGGGCCTTTGACCCAACGGTGGCCCCATTGGTAAATGCCTGGGGCTTTGGCCCAAACCGGGGTGAAACGCCCGACAGCAGCATGGTAGACTCGCTGCTGAGTGTGGTAGGGTTTGACAGCGTATTTTTTGATTCAGTAGCTGTGTGCAAGCTAAAGCCCAACATCAGGCTTGATTTTAGTGCCATTGCCAAAGGCTATGGGGTTGATGTAGTGGCCCGGTTTATAGCTGGCAAAGGCATTGCTAATTATTATGTAGAGATTGGCGGCGAGGTGGTGTGCCATGGCATGAACGACCGGGGCACGCTGTGGACCATTGGCATTAATATACCAAAAATAGACGCAGCCCCCAACCAGGCCTTTGGTACGGTGCAGTTAGAGAACCAGGGCATGGCCACATCTGGCAATTACCGCAATTATTATATACGAAACGGCAAAAAGTACGCCCATACCATAAGCCCATTTACCGGTTACCCGGTAGAGCACTCGCTGCTAAGCGCCACTGTAGTGGCCCCAGACTGCATGACGGCCGATGCCTACGCCACAGCTTTTATGGTGATGGGGCTTGACAGGGCCAAGACCATTATTGAACAGCAACAGCTAGAGGCTTTTTTGATTTATAGCGATGCCCAAGGCAATATGCAGGCCTACATTACACCCGGTTTGCAGGCCAAAGTATTGTAAGTGAAACGTGATTGCATTTAATTGCATGGCTATTAGTTAGTACAAGCTGAGTAAATTGACAGAATTGATGCCCAGAAGAAGGGAATGGTTTGGCGAGTGGTTTAACTCACCTTACTACCATGTGTTGTATCAACACCGCGACGAGGTAGAAGCACAGCAGTTTATTGACCGGTTAAGTGATTATTTTCACTTTTGCCATGACTGCCCTATTCTTGACCTGGCCTGCGGCAAAGGGCGCCATAGTATATACCTGAACAGCAAGGGCCTTACGGTAACAGGCATTGACCTTTCTGAAGAGAACATTAAGCATGCCAACCAGTTTGCCAATAAGCAGCTGCACTTTTACCGGCACGATATGCGTGCCGTGTTTCGCGAGGCTGCCTTTGACTATGTGCTGAATTTGTTTACCAGCTTTGGTTATTTTGATACCCCGGAAGAGCACCAGCAAGCCATTAGTGCTGTAGCTACTGCCCTAAAGCCTGGCGGCCGCTTTTTGCTTGACTTTCTGAACCCCTATACCGTTATTAACAACCTGCTGCCTGTAGAACATAAAACCATTAACGGCATTGATTTTCATATTACCAAAAGCCTGCAAGATGGTTTTATTATTAAAGACATCCGTTTTACTGACCAGGGCAAAGATTACCAGTTTCAGGAAAAGGTAAAGGCCATTAGGCGGGTTGAGTTTGTATCATTTTTTGAGCAGGCCGGGCTGGTGCCCCAGGCTTTTTTTGGTGATTACCACCTTACCCCCTACCAAGCCGCCACGTCAGAGCGGTTAATTATGGTAGTTCACAAGCCCAAAAACGGCACACACCCCCCTAACCAGGTTAGTACATGATTACCAACAGCATTATACTGTTTATATCGGCCATGATTGGCGGGCTGTTGGCGTGGCGGCTGCGCCATGTGCCACAGCAAACGTTCAGGCTGGTGCTGGTGTTTGCAGCCTCTTACCTGTTTGCCACCACAGTAGTGCACCTGCTGCCCGAGCTGGCCAGTGGGCACAACCATGCTGACGGTACTGATGGCCACCAGCACAGGGCCTGGCTGTTTGTGTACGTACTGGCTGGCTTTTTTTTACAGCAGTTTTTAGAGCTGCTAAGCGGTGGTGTTGAGCACGGCCACCTGCACGCCCCGCATGGCGATAACCACTACCACAAACCTGTAGTGGTACTGCTTGTTGGGCTGGGCCTGCACGCTTTTATGGAAGGCACCATTCTGAACCACCCCTCGCAAGGCCACCAGCACGACTCGTTGCATGCTGATGCGCTGCTGTTTGGCATTGTGTTGCACAAGTTGCCCGCTGCCTTTGCCTTAATGTCGGTTTTGGTATGTCAGTTTAAAAAGGGGGCGCTACCCATAGTGCTGTTAACAGTATTTGCGCTGGCCTCACCGGCCGGGGTAATTCTGAGCGAAGTACTGGAACAGAACGCCCTGCTGCCAGAGCATGTGGTAGAGATATTGTTTGCCATTGTGGCGGGCAACTTCCTGCACATATCAACCACTATATTTTTTGAAAGCACCCCACACGAGCATAAGTTTAACCTGCACAAAACAGTAATTAGCCTCATAGCCGCCAGCCTGGCCGTACTCACTGAGTCATTGAGCCATTAGCTGTATGCCGCGTTCGCGGCTGGTACTTGCCTCGAGCGCGGCAGGTTGTTGCCGCGCCCGTGGCAAGATGTTTGTACCCGCTACTCATTTACTCATTCCATGACATGGGGTAGTTGGGGTCAAGGTAAGCCTCAGCGGCCTTGGTGAGGTGCAGGGGCTTAAAAGTATCAACCATTACGGCATACTCCTCAGTAGCTTTGGCGCCAATGCTTTTTTCTACTGTGCCAGGATGCGGGCCATGGGGCAGGCCACCGGGGTGCAGCGTAAACGAGCCACGATCAATGCCTTTGCGGCTCATAAAGTTGCCCTCAGCGTAGTACAGCACCTCGTCACTATCAATATTAGAGTGGTTGTAGGGCGCCGGTATGCTTTGGGGGTGGTAGTCAAACAGGCGGGGCACAAAGCTGCAAATTACATAGTTGTGGGCCTGAAAGGTCTGGTGCACCGGGGGGGGCTGGTGTATGCGGCCCGTAATGGGCTCAAAGTCATAAATTGATAGCGCATAGGGGTACAGGCACCCATCCCACCCTACTAAATCAAACGGGCTGTTGGCATACTGGTACTGGTGCATGTAGCCACCTTTTTTAATCTTTACCAGGTACTCGCCTTTTTCGGCTTCAGTGACCAGGGCCTCTGGCGGCCTGATGTCACGCTCGCAGTAGGGCGAGTGTTCCAGCAGCTGGCCCATTTCATTGCGGTAGCGCTTTACGGTTTCTACCGGGCCGGTACTTTCAATGACCAGCAGGCGCACAGGGTCTTCTGTAAACTCCAGCTTATAAATACAGGTGCGTGGTATCACCACATAATCGCCTTTGCCAATGGTAAGTTTGCCAAACTGTGAGTACAGGGTGCCCTGGCCGTCGTGCACATAAATTACTTCATCTGCCTCGCCGTTTTTGTAGTAATAGTCCATGGTGCGCTTGGTGGGGCAGCAAATGGCCAGGGCCACGTCAGCATTTTTAAGTAGCCAGGTGCGGCTGTCAAGCAAATCATCACCAGTATTGGTAATGCCGGCGGTGTTGAGGTGGGTTTGCAACAGGGCCGGGTTTTCTGACATGGGTACTGGGCAGGGTACCGGTGGCAGCACCGCCTGCACCTGCGTAGGAGGCGTAATATGGTACAAGTTGCTGTAAATGCCAGAAAAGCCCTTAGAGCTTACCAGCTCTTCAGCATACAGGCTGCCGTCGGGCTGCCTGAACTGGATGTGGCGTTTGGGTGGCAGCTCGCCAAGTTTGTAGTAGTAGGCCATTGATCAGGTTATTTAGGGGGGCACCTGCATGGCAGGCACCATGTTGTTTACTGCTCAAAATTGGGTAAAGTTATTGAACAATGAAAGCGGCCTGACACACAAACAAAAAACCCGACAGGGCTTGCCGGGTTTTTTTATGGGGTTGGGCTGGGTTACTGCTTAGTTCAGCAGGGCTTCAGCCTCGTCAAAACGCTTCAGGGCTTCAAGAAACACTTCATCGGCCTGGTTAATTACCGGGAAGAAAGCCTCCTCGCCATAGGCACGACGGCCTATGTATGCCTTGATGTACAGCTTCATCAAGTTTTTAGATTTGCCGTAGCCCTTTTCGTTAAAGGGTACTTCAAGCTCTTTGGCCAGGGTATTTACTTCAGCCAGCATATGATCACCAACGGTAAAGTCGTTCAAAAAGCCTTTCAACTTCATTTTCTTAAGCTTTTTCTCGTTGTCCTGAAAGTAGTTCAGGGTATACTCACCAATGACGTTGGCTGTAATGAGGCGGTTCAGGTAAGTAGAGGTTTCAGAGGTATCAATGGGCACAAATACATCAGGCATAATGCCTCCACCACCATAAACGGTGCGGCCACCGGCTGTTTTGTACTTGAGCGAGTCAGCAAAGTGCACACTATCTGCTGTAAACAACTCGCCGCTCTCGTAACGGTCAATCAGGTCTTTGTTGTAATCTTCACCATTGTTGTAAGGCTTTTGTATAGAGCGGCCACTGGGTATATAATAGCGTGAAATGGTAAGGCGCAGCTCAGAGCCATCTGTTAATGAAATGGGGCGCTGTACCAGGCCTTTACCAAAGCTGCGGCGGCCCACTATCAGGGCTCTGTCATTATCTTGCAGGGCACCACTTACAATTTCAGAGGCAGATGCACTGCCCTGGTTAATGAGTACAATCACGGGTTTATCTTCAAAAATGCCTTTACGCCTTGAAAAAGCCTTGTTGTTGTAGCGGGTTTCTTTGCCTTCAGTATAAACTATTAATGCATTGCCGGCCAGTAGCTCATCTACCATATCAATGGCACGGTCCATATAGCCACCTGGGTTGCCCTGCAGGTCAAGCACCAGCTTTTGCATACCCTGGCCGTTTAGCTTTTTAAGGGCTTCGGTAAACTCATCATACGTGGTTGATGAAAAGCGGCTCACTTTAATATAGCCTACCTCGTTATCAACCATATAGCTTACATCAACTGAAAACTGAGGTATTTTATCGCGTACAATATTGAACGACAACAGGTCGTTTTTGCCTTTGCGTTTAATATCCACCTTAACCTCACTGCCTTTAGGGCCACGCAGGCGTTCAAGCACACCCCTGTTGGTAATACCCGTACCAGCTACCAGCTCGTCGTCAACCTTCACAATCCTATCACCTGTTTGCAGGCCCAGGCGTTCTGAGGGGCCACCGCTGAGGGGGGCTACTACCTGAATGGTGTCTCTAATAATGGTAAACTCTATGCCTATGCCGTCAAAGGCACCCTCAAGCTCTGACTTGCTGTACTCTAACTCTTTGGCAGGTATGTAAACAGTGTGTGGGTCAAGCTCTTCAAGCATGTTCTGTATGGCATCTTCAACCAGTTTATCTGTATTGACCTCATCAACATAATCACGTTCTACATAAGTCACGATTTCTCTAAACTTCAATATACTGGTATACAGGTTTTTTTGCTTGGGGGGGGCATCAACCATGGTTGAGCCGATAAGAATGCCTGCACAGATGGCAATGGCCAGAAAAAATGGTAAGCGGATGTAGAATTTGGTGTTTTTCCGCTTCTCGCTTTGTGCCTGATGGGTGTTTTTGTTCTCGTCGCTCACACTATCAAATGTTTTGTTATTGCATTGCTGTTGCCCCTGTTGGCCAGAAAACAGCAATATGCAAGGTACTTTATTTTTTATGATTATGGTGCACAACCACCTATACACGCCTGTTGTGCTTTGCAAGCGGCATCGTTTTTGTTTTAATGGATGCCTACAGTTTTCAATAAGACTGAACCTGCTTACTAAACTTAGCGTAGTTCAAATGAATAAACAACAACAGTGCTTTAAAAGTATCTTGATGAAGTGCTTTATTTCGCGCTATTTTAATTATCTTAACAATTAAACCTTTATTTTTGTTACTTGTATCAGACAATGAATAGCTAGTTTTGGAACTCTCTGACAAGAAAATACCTGAATTGGTAGATGAAAACTACATCTACGCCTCGGTGTTGTATTATTTCGGCATTAAGTTCTTTGATTATACCGAAGAAACACTGGCACAGGTATGCCAAAGCAAGGGGCTTGACCTTGGCCTGATAGTAAAGCAGCTTGACTCGGTCAATGAGGTAAACGGAGCTACGCCAGAGGCGTTGATGGCCCTGCCAGTTGATGTGATACTGGAATACCTGCGCCACAACCACCACATTTTTATTAAACACCGCCTGCCTTACATTAGTCGCCTGATTGAAAACCTGACCCCCGGTGCCAGCCCCGCCACGCAAACCATTCTGGATTTGAAGTTTGTGTTCCCCTTGTTTGTTGAAGACTTTATACACCATATATACGAAGAAGAGGACACGCTTTTTCATTACATACGCCTGCTCAATAATACCTGGATGCACAAACTTTACCATGGCAAGCTGTATTTTGAAATGGAAAAGTATGCCCTGCAACAATTTGCGCTGGAGCACAGCACCCAAGACGATGAGATGAGCGGCATCAGGTCTATCACACATGATTATGATATGACCAATATGCAAAACCTGCACCTGAAGGTAGTATTTGCCGAACTACAGGCGTTTGAAAAAGAACTGATGGTGCACGCTAAAATTGAAGACGAGGTGCTGTTCCCGAAGGCGCTGAACCTGGAAAAAGCGGTAAAGCATATGTTTGCCAGCAAGGTACACCTGAACTGACCCCAACCACCCTTTATAAAACTACTGGATGAGCCGACTGGTTGCCATTGATTATGGCCGCAAACGCACGGGGCTGGCTGCTACCGACCCCTTGCAGATTATTGCCTCGCCCCTTGACACTGTGGCCACCCCACAGCTAATAGACTACCTGAAAAAGTACGATACCACCGAAGGCATTGCCGCTTTTGTGGTAGGTATGCCCCGCAAACTTGACAATACAGATACCAACGTAACGGCTGATGTGCGGGCATTCGTGAAAAGGTTAAGCCAACATTTTCCCGGAAAAAGCATACATTTGCATGACGAACGGTTTACTTCTAAGCTGGCCATGGATGCCATGATTAGCGGAGGCATGAAGAAAAAAGACCGCCAGAAAAAAGAAAATGTAGATAAAGTAAGTGCGGCCATTATTTTACAGTCGTACATGGAAACCCGATAATTACCAATGATATACCCAATTGTGCTGTATGGCGACCCTGTATTACGGAAGAAGGGTGAAAATATTGAAAAGGGAAGTATTGATGTAGAGCAGCTGGCTGCTGATATGTTTGAGACCATGGAAGCCGCTAACGGCATTGGCCTGGCCGCCCCTCAAATTGGTAAAAGCCTGCGCATGTTTGTAGTTGATGGCACCCCCATAGAAGATGAAGCTATGGAAGGCTTCAGGCTGGTATTTATTAACCCGCAAATATTGGATGAGTTTGACAAGCAGTGGGCTTTTGAAGAAGGCTGCCTGAGCATACCCGACGTGCGCGAAGATGTAACCCGCAACAGCAAGTTGCGCATTCAATGGTTTGATGAAAAATGGCAGGCACATGAAGCAGAGTTTGATGGGATGAAAGCCCGCATTATACAGCACGAGTACGACCATATTGAGGGTATTTTATTTACTGACCACCTGACAGGATTGAAAAAACGCCTGCTGAAAGGGCGCTTAACAAATATTAGCAAAGGCAAGGTAAAAGCCGACTATAAGACGCGCGCTGCTGCGCTGAAAACCCGCTAATTGTACTGCCCGCCTGCCGGGTATTGGAATGAATTGAGCTGATGTTTGCCCCTTGACGGGCATTGTACAACAGTAAAGAAGAGCAAACGTGGATATCGCACAACACTACAAAACCAAGCTGCCTGGCGTTGGTACCAGTATTTTTACGGTCATGTCAAAAATGGCTGTTGAGTATAACGCCATTAACCTGAGCCAGGGCTTTCCTGACTTTAAGGTATCTGAAGAGTTGATACAGCTGGTAACGCGCTACATGCAAATGGGCATGAACCAGTACTCACCCATGGCCGGCGAACCCGTATTGCGGGAGGCCATTGCCAACAAAGCCAACCGCCTGTACAATACTAATATCAATGCTGATACTGAAGTAACCATTACGGCAGGCGCCACAGAGGCTTTGTTTGCCACCATTGCCGCTTTAATTGAAACGGGCGATGAGGTAATTATCATGGAGCCTGCCTACGACAGTTATGTGCCCGCCATAGAGTTGTTTGGTGGCATTGTGAAGCGGGTAGAGTTGTGTATGCCTGATTACTCAATTGATTGGGACAGGGTGCGCGACCTGATTAGCCCCCGCACACGCATGATTATTGTAAACACCCCCCACAACCCCACAGGGGCGGTGTTGTACCAAAAAGACCTTGAAACACTGAATGAGCTGGTACGGAATACTGACATTACTGTGCTGAGTGATGAAGTGTATGAACATATTATTTTTGATAACCTGCAACACGAAAGTGTGCTGGCCTACCCAGAGCTGCGCGAGCGTAGTGCGGCAGTGTATTCATTTGGCAAAACCTTTCATGCCACTGGCTGGAAGGTGGGTTATGTAGTGGCCCCACCACACATAACGCAAGAGGTACGCAAGGTGCACCAGTATTTAACATTTTCAGTACATGCCCCTACGCAGTTTGCCCTGGCCGATTACCTGCTTGATGAATGTAATTACGATGAACTGCCAGAGTATTACCAGCAAAAGCGAGACCTGTTTCTTGACCTGATTAAAGGCTCTGCCTTTGAACCTGTGCCATGCAGAGGTACCTACTTTCAGCTACTGTCGTATCGTAACCTGTGGGATAAGCCCGATACTGAGGTGGCAGAAATGCTAACCAAAGAGTATGGGCTGGCCTCAGTACCCATATCAGTTTTTTATGAAAGTGGCCGCGACGAGCGTATTCTGCGCTTTTGTTTTGCCAAGAATGACCTTACCCTGGAAAAAGCCGCCAGCATTTTATGTCAGATCTCAAGCTGAGTCTGCTACAGCAGCCCCTGCACTGGCACCAGCCTGAAGCCAACCTGGCCACGTTTGAAGAGCTAATATGGCAGGTAAGTGATGAGCAGCCCGACGTGATTGTGCTGCCTGAAATGTTTACAACAGGCTTTACCATGGAAGCTGCCCAGGTGGCAGAGCCCATGAACTTTAAAACAATGCGCTGGATGCAGCAAATGGCTGCGCAAATGAAGGCAGCCATAACCGGCAGTTTTATTGTGAAAGAGGGCAGGCCACCGCAGCCCCAGTATTTTAACAGGTTGTTTTGGGTTTTGCCAGATGGCACCTACCATACTTATGACAAGCGCCATTTGTTTAGAATGGCCGATGAACATCACACCTACACTGCAGGCCAGGAAAAGCTAATTGTACACTGGAAGGGCTGGCGTATTTGCCCCATGGTGTGTTATGATTTGCGTTTTCCTGTATGGAGCCGAAATACGGCCACAGCGGATGGCACCATGGCGTACGACCTGCTGCTGTATGTAGCCAACTGGCCAGCTGCCCGTGTTGGCGCGTGGGATGTGCTACTACAGGCACGGGCTGTTGAAAACCTGTGTTATGTGGCAGGGGTAAACCGCACCGGGCAAGATGATAAAGGTATTGATTATAATGGCCACTCTAAGGTGGTTGGGCCAAGGGGTGAAATTTTGGCTGATCTGGGCCAGGAAGCAACCATAGCCAGCTGCACCCTCAGTAAAGAAGGGCTCAACAG
>CAZXTW010000082.1:0-13563 GCA_964643525.1 uncultured Roseivirgaceae bacterium | reverse complement strand
CCCAACACAACCTGGGCGGGGCTGTATGCTACTTAACCAATAATTTTTTGTTACTGAACCATTTTATTGGCCAATGGTGGGCAAGGGGGTTGTACCAATAAATCATATTGTATAATATAGAACCCTTTTTACTGGTGAGGCCCCGCCGCCCAGCCGGTAAATTGACTTGTTGCAATAGTAGTTTGTTTTTTATTGGGCATTGAAGTAATTAACCAGCACCGGCCCTGCCAAAAGCAGTAGCCCATCCGTATAGTTTGTTTTAAATAATAATTGCGTGCGCAATAGCATTGAATGAGTAAACCGGTACTTTGATTATGGATATATTCCCCTATATTCTGGGCCGCCTGGGTGGCGGCTCGTATGAATTTTTTAACCAGCATGATGAAGGCCCCCTGAGTGATGCCCTGAATGAGTTAACAGCCCTGCGCACAGCCGAAGCCGACCAGCGTACGGCCCTGTGCGACCAGCTGATGGCCACCATGCAAACCCAAACCGAACCACAGGCACAAAATGCCATACAAAACCTGCGCCGCGATATTTACAACCGCCGCAAGCTAAAAAACAGCAAGCTGAATGCAGCCCGCGAGGTGCTGCCCACGGCCGATGCCGAGCAGCTGGCCGCTTACCTGGCCACGATACAACAATTGAAAGACCGCCGCCAGCAGTTTACCGGTACGTTTCAGCAAGAGCTGGCCACCACCCGTGAGGCATTTAAAAAGGTGGCCAATGAAACCAACCTGTGCAAGGGGCTGGTGCTGAGCAGCCAGGCCCTGTTAGACCGCGTTAAGTCATATACCCAGCGCGATGCGGCCAAGTTCCGTAAAAAGGAAACCCAGGTAGAACAAAGCCTGCTGAAGTACGCCACGCGCATGTATACCAAAACATCGCCCTTTAGCACGTTTACCAACCTGAGTGCTATCCAACTGCGTAACCTTGACGGGCTCAATTATGATTTTACGCACAACCAGCCCGGCGATAAGGCCATTACCGGCCATATTAGGCTGAACAACTTTTTGCTGCGCTACCTCACAGACCTGTTTAAAAGCTCACCAGAGGTATACCCCTGGCTGATGCTGCGGCCCAACCCTACGGCCGATGTGGTAGACGATCACTTTTTTTACCTGACCAACCACAACAATGTAGAGTCGTTTCAGCGCATTCCGTTTAATGAGGTGGTGAACCTGATACTGGATACGCTGAAGCAGGAAAAGCAGGGCCTGCGCTTCCGTGAGCTGGTGGCCACCCTGCAGGAATATATTGATGCCGCCCCTGAAGAGCTGGCCGGCTATGTGCAACAGTTGATTGCCTACGGCCTGTTGGAGTTTAACATGGGCGTATCTGGCATTGACCCCAACTGGGATGAAAAGCTGCCCGCCGTGCTGCAGCCCCTTGCCGATGCAGGCGTGCCCCATATTGCCGAGCTGCTGAGCACCCTGGCCAGCATCCGCACCAAGGCCGACCAGTATGCAGAGGCCGGCATAGACGAGCGCAAGGCACTGCTGCAAGAGGCCTACCAGGAGTTTCATGCCATTTGCATTAAAATACACGAGGCTGCTGGCCTGCCTGAAGATGAGCGCAAAACGCCCATGCAGCGCGATATGGAGCTGATGCAAAAGCGCAAGGAAGAAGAACGGAAGAAGAAGGAAGAAGAAGCCAAAAAAGCGGCAGAGGCCGCAGAAGGTGAAGAGGCCAAAGCAGCTGAAGCCAAGGCAGAGGCTACTGAAGAGGCAACCGAAGAGAACACCGAAGAAGCGGAGGAAGAGGTGTTTCAGCACCAGAGCAATACGGTGTTTGCGGTAAAGCCAGAGCAGATGTTTTATGAAGACACCACGCGCGAGGTAGACGCCGCCTTTGATACCAGCAGCCTGAATGAGGTGATGGGCAAGCTGAGCGACCTGCTGCAGCGCTTTGCCCAGTACGACGGCATGGCCGTTGAGCGCATTAAGATGAAGCACTATTTTTTGGGCAAGTATGGCCCGGAGGCCAAGGTAGACCTGCTGCAGTTTTATGAAGATTTTTTTCGCGATTATAAAAAGCCCGAAAAAGAGTACGAAGAAAAGACCAAGGCCGAGCGTGCCCAGAAGGCCAGAGAGCATGCCGAGCTGATAGCCAAGGGCGAAACACCGCCTGAAGAGCCTAAAGAGGCTGAAAAGCCTGCTGATGCCGCCCGCTTTGATGTGCCCGAACTGGTAGAGCGCAGCGACGTGCTGAAAAAGTGGAGCGATACGTTTGAGGCCACCATTACCGACCAGGTTACCGGCAGTGAAGATGAGGTACAGGTGGCTGCCGCCAGCCTGGAACAGGCCATGGGCACCTTCCCGCCAGTACCGGCCAATTCAATCAAGAGCAACTTCTTTGGTTCGTTTATACAGTTTTACGAGGCCGATACCGCCGAGGGTGGCAAGCAGCTGCATGCCGTGGCCAACGCCACGTTTGCAGGTTATGGCAAAATGCTGAGCCGCTTTCTGCATATTTTCCCTAATGAGGTGACCGACACCATCAGGCAGTGGAACACCCGCCACCAGGGCGATGATGAGGTGTTTATTGAAGATTGCGACGCTTCGTACTTTAATGCCAACCTGCACCCGCCGTTGATGCCCAATGAAATTTGGATGCCCGGCGGCCACAACAGCCTGCCAGCAGAGCAGCAACTGCCCATTACTGAGTTTGAAGTGGCCTACAGCCAGGCCGAAGGTGAAATGGTGCTGCTGCACAAGCCCACCAACCGCAAGGCCCATGTGTTTGACCTGGGCTTTCAGGGGCAAATGGGCCGCTCGCAGTTGTTCCAGCTGTTAGATAAGTTTAGCCGGGCCCGCTACCTGTTTAGCCACCATGTGGTAAGTGGCGTAAATGCTGTGTTTAAGAAGCAGCGTACGGGCAAGCCGGCCGACCAGCCCGATGATACGCCAAGTATTAATGTGCAGCCAAGAATACTGTACGAGGGCCAGGTGGTGCTACAGCGCAAGGCCTGGCATGTGCCCAAGACACTGGTGCCAGCGCGCGCGCCTGAAGATGACGACGCTACTTATTACCTGAAGGTAAATGAATGGCGCCAGGCCAACGGCATGCCCGACGAGGTGTTTGTGGTACTGAACAGCGACCGCATGGGCACGCAGGTGGTAGACCCCGAAAAGATGCGCCGCCTCACCCGTGACGATTATAAGCCACAGTATATTAATTTTGCCAACCCCCTGTTTGTGCTGCTGTTTGAGAAAATGATGGTAAAGGTACCCGCCGTGGTAAAAATTACTGAAATGCTGCCCAACACCAGGCAGTTTTTAAAGATTGACGGGCAGCGCTTTGTATCAGAGTTTATGGTGCAATGGTACAATTAACAACACCCAAAATTGTTCATACAAAACCCTATGGAAAACACCCCAAGTAAAGATACGAATGAGGTATGGCTGGCAGCGTATTTGTATTATGCTGAGCCATGGGAAAAACTATTGCGTGAGGCCGTAAAGCCGTTTATTGAAGAGGTTATGAGCCAGGGCAAGGCCAGCCAGTACTTTTTTATACGGTACTGGGAAAACGGCCCCCACATACGCCTGCGCTTTAAAGGCAATGAAGCTACCCTGTTGAACGAGGTAAAGCCCCGCCTGGTGGCCTACTTTGAGGCTTATTTTAAGGCCAGCCCTTCTAACCGTGAAGAGCCCGCCTGGCTAAAAGAGGCCGATGAATCGCTGCAGTGGTACCCCAATGACAGTGTTCAGTTTATTGAGTATGAGCCTGAAACCCCGCGTTACGGCGGCCAGCATGGCCTGCCCATTGGAGAAGAACATTTTATGCATGCCTCAAAAGCTATTTTAGAGGTAATTGCAGAAAGTGATGAGTGGGACTACAGCCGGGCACTGGGGGCAGGCATACAGCTGCACCTGGGTTTTGTGTACGGGCTGGAAATGAGCTTTCAGGAAGGTATGGACTTTTTTGCCAGGGTATCAAAAGCATGGCTGCCCAGGGCGTATTACCACTGGGAAAAAGATATTACCAAAGAAGAGCTGAAGCGCCGCGAAGAAGAGGTGTTGCAGGCCTTTGAAACCAACTTTAACCAGCAGGCCGAAATGCTGGTGCCCTTTTTTAATACGGTATGGAATGCCTTGAATGAGGGGGTTGAGTTTGAGCAGGAGTGGCTGAACCAATGGGTAAAAGATGTGCGCAGTACCTGCCACCAATTAAAAGATCTGCAAGCGCAAAAGCTGCTGGATGCCCCCCAATGGACCAAGCGGCTGGATGAGAACCCCACATTTGATGCAGCCCACCGCGAGCGGTGGAGTATATATGAAAGCTACGTGCATATGGTGAATAACCGCCTGGGTATTCAAAACCGCGACGAAGCCTACCTGGGCTACCTGATGCGCAAAAGCTTTGACGCACTGAAATCAGAATACGCTTAATGTAAAACTAAAAAGCGCCAGGAACATCCTGGCGCTTTTTTAACATTGCATGACAGACATATAGAATAAACAACAAGTAGCTTTTTATAGTTAAGCGAGTTAAATAAAACTTTATTGGTTTCTGTAACCCACTAATAATTGTCTTTAATAGTATAACCAACTGTTTAAGTAAAATGTTTAGAATTATTTCTGGTATTTTTTCGTGTTTTATCTGTATAACATTCAAAGGGTTGTAAGCAGGCTAAAACGGGGCTAAGGTGCTTGAAATAGAGGTTTTACTGCCTTGGTTGTGGTTATTATGGGGTTACTTATCTAAAAAACAAGGGTTTTGCGTAGGGCAGTACCACATTAAAATGTAATTCAACAGGCAGCACGCTATAGCAAGATATGCTGGTTAAACAAAATAAAATTAGCATTTATTCAAAAAAGTAACAACGGGCTATGGTTGCCTGATTTTAAATGGCGCCCGGTACTGCTGTATAAAAGTGGCCTCAGGCCGCTGAAAGCCTGTTTTAGGGGCTGTACCCCCTATTCTGGGTGATGTTACAACACTAAGTTGGGTGTAGGGATGTGCCACTTATTTCAATGCCTTTAGCTGGTATTGGGTTTTGAGTAGGCCAGCCGTAATTAATGAGAATTATTAAAGACATATACAAATAAATTATTCATGGATCAATCTGCTAGGGAAAAACTGCTACAGGCGGCCATTGCTATTGGTGATGACATGCTGGCCAAGGCTAAGACAGACGATAATGGCTTGTACTGGGAAACAATGAACCTTGACGACGAGCGCAAGCCTATATTTACAGTAAGTGACTCAATTTATTCTGGGGCAGCCGGTATTGCCCTGTTTTTATTAGAGTTGTATAAGCAAACCAATGACCAGCGCTATATTGACGCTGTGCAACAGGCCATGGCCTGGCTGGCCCACCGGGTGCAGAACGACCCAAGCACATATTACGCTTTGTATACCGGGCGCCTGAGTATTGCCGTTGCCCTGCTGCGCTATGCTGATTATGCGGGACATGAAGAATACCGTGCACTGGCCATTGAGGTGGCCAAAAATGCTGGCGATTTTCTGAACCATGTTTCTACCATTGATGACCTGATTAACGGTTTGTCAGGCACGGTGCTGGGCTTGCTTACCATACATGCCCATACTGGTGAAGAGAGCCTGCTTGATGTAGTAGAGGCCATTAGCAATGATATTTTAAGCCGCACGCAAATGGGGCTTGAAGGCATTTACTGGGATCGCAGCGATAAAAACATTACCGGCCTTTGTGGTTACAGCCACGGGGCCGCAGGTATTGGGGCGGTGTTTCTGGAAATGGGCCAGTACTTTAATAACGATGCCTACCGCTGGGTGGCCAGGCAGGCTTTTACCTATGAAAACAGTTTTTACAACGAGGCAGCCAACAACTGGCCTGATAACCGCAAGGGCATTTATGACCAGCAGACGTTAGAAGAGTTTAAGCAAAAGTACAATGAAGGCGATAAGGCCTTTTTTACTACTGCTGGTGATATGGCTGCCTGGTGCCATGGGGCACCGGGCATTGGCCTGGCCCGCCTGCGTGCGGTAGAGCTGTTGGGCGATGAGCAGTATAAAACCGACCTGCAACGAGCCATGGATAAAACGGAGTATGTAACTGTGCAGGGCCATACGCCATTTCATGGGTATATTGTGTGCCATGGCCATGGCGGCAATGCCATGTTGTTTTTAGAAGCCTACCGCCAAACCGGCAATGCCGAGTATTTAAAGAAAGCCGAGACAGTGGCTTTAAACGGTGTAAAAAGCTTTGAAGAAAACGGCTTTTACTACTCGGGCTACTCTACCGCTGGCGAGGCGCAAGATACCAGCCTGTTTATGGGCAATGCCGGCGTAGGCTATTATTACCTGCAAACCCTTGCCCCTGATGAGGTGCCCTCTGTAGTTACCTTTCACCCAGGCAGCACTACCTATAGCGGCCCGGGCCACAGGCTGCAAACAGTAACATTTGCACAGGTACTGGCCCATATTGCCGGTAAGCATTTTGGCCGCACCAACAACTATTACCAGATGTTAAACCCCAACAGCACTGTGTTTGACGGCTTTGTTGCCAACGGCCAGCGTTTTCAGGAAGCCCTGGTGGCGCATGTGGGGCAAAAAGTAGCTGGTGCCGGTAATGAACAGCTTACTGATGTATTTAACCTGGAGAAGGCCGGTGTGGCCATTGACCTGGCCCTTGAGAGCCACTCGTACATTAAGCTGCACCAGGCATTGCAGGCTGAAAAGAATATGGACTACCTGGAGGAGTCGGCCGCCGAGCTGCCCGGCACCTTATTACAACTTGACCCACACGCCCAGCTCATGTCTAACAATTGGGCGTGGCCCAAAGAGGGCGATGCCTGGAAGGCTAACGCACAGGCAGAAGCTGAAGGGGCAGAACTGTTGTTAATGCCCGGTGCCATGGGCACGCAAGAGCACCCCCTAAACCAGTTTAGCTACCTGGTGCTTGAAGGCTTTGAGCAACCCAGTAAGGTAAGCACAGTGGTAGATGAGATGGTGGGTAATTTTGATGCCAGCAGCCCTGAAGAGGTACAGCAGGTAAAAGATGCCACCATGCAACAAATAACAGAAGCCATGCAGTCGGGCTTTTTGGTGCTGGCCAACTAAGCACACCGCTATGCCAGTATGGCATGCTTCCATAAGGTAAAACACACAAACCCGTGACAATATTGCAGTTGTTACGGGTTTTTTGTTGCTGGTATCTTATTTGATGGTGGGAGCGTAAAGAATTACCAAGGCAAAAAAGCAATGACATGAAGTTTGATAACTACACCATAAAATCGCAAGAGGCCCTGAACAAGGCCGTTGAAATTGCGCAGGGCCATGGGCAGGCTGCCATTGATACCGGCCACCTGTTAAAAGCCATTGTGGCTACTGACGAACATGTAACCGGTTTTGTCTTTAAGAAATTAGGCATACAACTGGCACAGGTAGAGCAGGGCCTGGCAGAAATTATTAACAAATACCCCAAGGTAACCGGGCAGCAGCCCTACCTGGCTAATGATGCCCACGCAGCCTTGCATAAGGCGGTAAGCTACCTGCAAAAGTATAACGATGAGTATGTAGCCATTGAGCATATACTGCTTGGCCTGCTTGCCGGTAAAGACCCGGTGGCGCAGTTGTTAAAGGGGCTGGGTATGGGCGAAAAGCAACTGCTGCAGGCCATTGAAGAGCTGCGTGGTGGCGATAATGTAACCAGCCAGAATGCCGATGGCAATTACAAATCGTTAGAGCGTTACTCTATAAACCTGAACAGGCAGGCCCGCGAAGGGAAGATAGACCCGGTAATTGGCCGTGATGATGAGATTAGGCGGGTACTGCAAATATTGAGCCGCCGTACAAAAAACAACCCTATTTTACTGGGCGAGCCCGGCGTTGGTAAAACTGCCATTGTTGAGGGCATGGCCCAGCGCATTGTAGATGGCGATGTGCCCGAAAACCTGAAAGATAAGACCATAATTTCGCTAGATATGGGCCTGCTGGTGGCAGGGGCCAAGTACAAGGGTGAGTTTGAAGAGCGCCTGAAGTCAGTCATAAAAGAGGTGACCGACTCTAACGGGCAAATTATTCTGTTTATTGATGAGATACACACCCTGATTGGTGCTGGCGGCGGGGGCGAGGGGGCCATGGATGCAGCCAACCTGCTGAAGCCAGCCCTGGCCCGCGGTGAACTGCACGCCATTGGGGCCACTACTTTAAAAGAGTACCAGAAGTACATCGAGAAAGACAAAGCACTGGAGCGCCGCTTTCAGTCAGTTATGGTTGATGAGCCTAATGTAGCTGACGCCATTTCAATATTGCGGGGCATTAAAGAAAAATACGAGGTACACCACGGTGTGCGCATACAGGACGATGCCGTGATTGCCGCCGTTGAGCTTTCAAGCCGGTATATTTCAGACCGGTTTTTGCCTGATAAGGCCATTGACCTGATGGACGAGGCGGCCTCAAAGCTGCGCATTGAAATTGATTCGATGCCTGAAGAGCTTGATGAGTTGCAGCGCCGCATTATGCAGTTGGAAATTGAGCGCGAGGCCATTAGAAGGGAAAACGACAAAACCAAAGAAGCCCAGTTAAGTAAGGCCCTGGCCGAGCTGACCGACAGCCGCAACGAGTTGAAGGCCCAATGGGATAGCGAGAAGGAGGTGATACAGGGTATTAGGGCTGAGAAGGAAGCCATTGAACGGTATAAGGTAGAGGCAGAACAGGCCGAACGCAGCGGCGATTACGGCCGCGTGGCCGAGCTGCGCTATGGCAAGATTACCGAAAGCGAAGCCCGCCTGAATGAGCTGAAGGAGAAGGTGGCCACCATGCAGGAGGGGGAGTCGCTATTGAAAGAAGAGGTAAGCCATGAAGATATTGCTGAGGTAGTGGCCCGGTGGACGGGCATACCGGTGGCTAAGATGCTGCAAAGCGACCGTGAAAAGCTGCTGAACCTTGAGCAGGAGCTGGGTAGGCGTGTGGCCGGGCAGGAAGAAGCTATTGTGGCCGTATCTGACGCGGTAAGGCGCAGCCGGGCAGGCCTGCAAGACCCCAAGCGCCCCATTGGCTCATTTATTTTCCTGGGTACCACCGGCGTGGGTAAAACAGAAATGGCCAAGGCCCTGGCCGATTTTCTGTTTAATGATGAAAACGCCCTGGTACGTATTGATATGAGTGAGTACCAGGAGCGGCACGCTGTGAGCCGCCTGATTGGGGCACCTCCCGGCTATGTAGGGTATGACGAAGGTGGCCAGCTAACAGAGGCTGTGCGGCGCAAGCCCTACTCAGTACTGCTGCTTGACGAGATTGAGAAGGCGCACCCTGATGTATTTAATATTTTGTTGCAGGTGCTTGACGAAGGGCGGCTAACCGATAACAAAGGCAGGGTAGCTAATTTTAAGAACACCATTATTATTATGACTACCAACATTGGCTCGGCCTTAATTCAGGAACGTTTTGCCGAATTGAATGAGTATAATATGGATGAGGTGTTAGAAAATACCCAGCGTGACGTGTACGAGTTAATGAAGCAATCGGTAAGGCCAGAGTTTTTGAACAGGGTTGATGAGGTAATCATGTTCCGCCCGCTGGGCCGTGATGACCTGCGTAAGATAGTAGGCATACAGTTTGAGCTGATCAAGAAGCGCCTGGCTGAAAGCGGAATAGAGATAGAGGCCACTGCCGATGTGCTTGACCGGCTGGGCGAGCTGGGTTTTGACCCGCAGTTTGGAGCCCGACCATTGAAGCGGGTAATGCAAAGGCTGCTGTTGAACGAACTCTCGAAAGAAATACTGGCAGGCAAAATCAATAAAGAATCAATTGTGGGCGTTACATTAGGTGAGGGCAGCAACATAGAGTTTGTGAACCTGAGCGAGATGAAGATTTAGCTCTCGCAACTGTTTGTTTTGATACTTATTCTTTTCTTATATACCTGACTGTTTAGTGAAAAGCGGGGCGGCGGCTGGCAACGGCTGGCCGCTCTCTTTCTTTTAGGGCCTACAGTTTAATGCCTATTACCAGCACATCATCAGTAAGTTCATTGGAGCCCCGCCACGTATCAAACGCCTGTTGAAGTTCAGCCTGTTGTGCCTGTACGGGTTGTGTGCTTACTGACTGTAGCAATTCTCTGAAGCGCGCCTTCATAAATTTACGATCTTTGCTGCCCCCAAACTGGTCTTGAAACCCATCTGACGAGAGGTAAATAAGCATGCCGGGCTCATAGTTGATAGAGTGTGAGGTAAAGTACTTTTCCCTAAATTGTGAGCTGCCCACCGGATACCGATCTCCTTTGATTTCAACCAGCTGGTTGTCTTTGGTACAGTATAAGGGCAGCTTGGCCCCGGTAAACTTCAACTCTTTGCGGGTTTGGTCAATACTGCACAGGGCTATGTCCATACCGTCAAACGTTTGGTTGTCAACACCGTCTTGCCTCAGGTTTTGCTGTACCTTTTGGTCTAGCAGCGTAATAATTTCTCTAGGCTCAGTAATTTCTCGCTCCAGCACAATCTGGTTCAACAATGTGTTGGCCAATACCGTCATAAAGGCACCCGGCACGCCATGGCCAGTGCAGTCAACCGTGGCAATGAGGCTTTTGCCATTAACCTTACTGTACCAGTAAAAATCACCGCTTACAATATCTTTGGCTTTGTAAAACACAAAGCTTTCAGGAAATGAATCTCTCAGGTCTTTGGTATCTGGCAGTAATGATAGTTGAATGCGCCGTGCATAGCGTATACTGTCAGTTAACTGTACATTAACCAGGGCTGTAGCTTCTTCCTGCCGCTGTAGCTGCTCATTGGCCTTGGTTTTAAGGCGGTAGCGGCTGTAAAGCACCACCGCAATAATGCCTATAAAGGTAAGCCCTGTCATCAGGCTGTAGCTTAAGGTACGGCTTGATGCCTCTTGCAGGTTCGTGATTTCAATTTGTTTTTGCTGTAGCTCAATTTGTTTTTGTTTTTTATCAAGCTCATACAAAGCCTCTGCCTCTGCAATGCGCCTGCCTGCTTCGCGAGTATTAATTGCCTCGTTTTCGCGCATATAAAAGTTAAAGTATACAAAGGCATTTTCAATATCACCTATCTGGTCATATATCTTGGCCAGGTTTCGGTAGCAGTTCAGCAACACGGGCCGGGTGTTGCTTCTACGGGCCAGGTTCAGGCTTTGCTTCAGGTACTCAATGGCGGTATCTGTTTGGCCGGTACCGGCATAGGCTTTGCCCAGTTCTACCAGGGCATCGGCCTGCAGGCCCAGGTTACCCACATCGGCCGCATAACTGTAAGCTTTTTCAAGGTGTGTGGTGGCTTGCGCCCAGTTGCTTTGCAGCAGCATGGTTTGGCCCAGCTTTAAGTATAGCCAGCTTAGGCGGCGCAGGTTGCCTATTTGCAGCTCAATGGTTAATGCATCATTTAAATACACCTGGGCGTCTTCTGCCTTACTTTCTTTCAGGTACATATCGCCAATTGTGCTTAGCGAGGTGGCAATGGCTGTTGGGTTGTTGTTGTCACGGGCAATTTGCAGGGCTTCAAGAAAAAAGCTTTTGGCTTTATCAAAATAGCTCAGGTCAAGGTAAATGCTGCCCATGGCATTCAATACTTCGGCTTTGCCTGATAAGTTTTCGGCTTCTTCATAAAGCCTTAAAGCCTCTAAACATTCAGGTATGGCCTGGTCGTTGGCTCCAATGCCGTGGTATGTGTCACAAATCAGTATTAAAACCTTGCTAAGCATGCCGGGTGCTGCTACCTGCTGCTGGTAAATATCTTTGGCTTCTCGGGCATACTCCAATGCTTTTACATACTCGCCCAGGTCATAATAAATGTTTCCTATTCTAAAGGCTACATCGGCTACGCCGTGGCGGTGCTCTATTTGCAGGTACTTGTTTCTGGCCTGTGCATAATACACCAGGGCATCATCGGCCTGTAGCTGCAGGGCATATAAGCTGCCTAAAAGGGTAAGCGCCCTGGCATACCCAATGGTATAATCTGCCTCGATGGCAATAGTCAGGGCACGGTTAGCAAACTCTATAGCAACAGTAGGGTTGGTAGTGGTGTAGTCTTGTGCAAACTGTACCAGCAGGTTTACCTGTTCAGTCTGGCTGCCGGTATTGGCCAGCAGGCTTTCAAGGCTGTCTTTTGACTGCCCCCAGGTGTTTACTGCCCACAAGGCCAGCATAACCACTAATATTAGCCGTAGGGTTTGCATAGGTTTATTGCTCTTTGGCTTTTACCTGATTCACTACTGGTTGGGCGGGTAAACTGCAATGGCTTCAACCTCTACCATAATACCTTGCCTGGCTAAAGTGGCTACACCCAGGGTGGTGCGTGCTACTTTTTCAGGGTTTTCGGCATTGGCAAAAAAGGCCTTATAGGCATTATTCCACCCTTCAAAATCCATAGTGCCGCCCAGCTCAGGGTCAGGCACAATATATGCTTTTAAGCTAATTACATCTTTCATGCCAAGGCCTGCTTCTAGCAGTACGTTTTTTAGCCGGTTTAGTGCGGCCATGCTTTGCTCGTAGGTGCGCCCACCATAACGCTCGGGGCTGTTGGCCACAGTAGTATCGGCTACAGGGGCTACCAGCCCACTGCTAAAAAACAAATCGTAGCCTGCTGGCACCTTTACCCCTTTCAGGATCAGGCTCTCGGGGGTGCCCATGCGTTGCACGGGCGCCAGGCGTTGCGCTTGTGTTAGTTGTTGCTGTTTGTTAGCCGGTTGGCAGGCCGCCACAAAAAACAACAGGCAGGCAGGTAGTAGTTGAAATGTTTTACTCATGCACGTTTAGTTTACAGGTTAATAGTCAAGGCCTGGCTGGGTAATTTTAAACTGCTCTTTTTCTTTGGCGCCGGCTACTATTTGGGCAACATCGGCCAGCAACTGCCTGGCATCATACACTATGCCGTCTTTAATGGTGTAGCGCACGCCGCCTACACGTACCACCTCATTGGCATCAGTAAGGCGTATGGCACCAGTGCCGTAAAGTACCTTCAGGTTTTGTAATGGGTTTTCGTCAACAATTACCATATCGGCCAGCTTGCCCTGCTCAATTGAACCTATTTTTTGTTGCATGCCCAGTGCTTCAGCCCCTTTGAGGGTTGCTGAGCGGATAACCTCTAATGGGTGGAAGCCGGCTTCGCGCAGCAGCTCCATTTCACGAATGTAGGCAAAGCCATATAGCTGAAAAATAAAGCCAGAGTCTGAGCCTGTGGTTACACGGCCGCCTCTATTTTTATACTCATTGACAAAGGCCATCCACAAACGGTAGTTTTCTTTCCAGTTCACCTCTTCTTCAGTACCCCAGAAGTGCCAGTATGAACCGTGTGATATTTTGCTGGGCTGGTAAAATCGCCACAGAGAGGGTAATGTGTATTTTTCGTGCCACTCGGCACGGCGGGCACGCATCAGATCACGGCTGGCTTCATAAATATTAAAGGTGGGGTCAAGCGTAAAGTCAAGTTGTAGCAGTTCGTCCATCACGGCGTTCCAGCAGGCCACAGCGCCCATCCGGTCGTAGAAGCTGCCGCCGTCGCGGGTGGCGCCCGCTTTCTCCATCACGTCGCCGAACGGGTTGGTGATGTCGCCCTGTGCCGGTTTGCCTTCGAACCAGAAGCCCCATTCGTCTTCGCTCATGAACGCCTTGGAGGTTTCGGG
>CAZXTW010000081.1:8617-13641 GCA_964643525.1 uncultured Roseivirgaceae bacterium | reverse complement strand
GCTTTGGGTCATATTAACGGTTGCAGTGGTAACGGCTGTATTCAGCTTTCTGGGGGTTGACCAGGCCCAGGCAGCAGAGGCGCAATCTGCTATGTCAGAATTATCTGCCAACCAGGCTGCCCAGTCAGCTATTGCCAACAACCTGCAGTCAGCCCTGGGCTCTATTAACTTCGTAGAAGTTTTCATTATGTTCATTTTCTTTTTCCTGGGGGCCTACCTGCTGTACTCTGCTTTGTTTGCAGCAGTTGGCAGTGCCGTTGATAGCGATGCCGATTCTCAGCAATTTTTATTGCCCATAACCATACCCCTAATCCTGTCAATAGTAGTGCTGAGCGCAGTCATTAAAGAGCCCGATGGCGACCTGGCCTTTTGGATGTCTATGATCCCGTTTACCTCACCAGTGGTGATGATGATGCGCGTACCATTTGGTGTGCCGCTCTGGCAAGAGGTTCTATCTATTGTTTTGGTTATAGGCGGGTTTGTGTTTACCACCTGGGTGGCAGGCCGCATATACCGGGTAGGTATATTAATGCACGGCACAAAAGTCAATTATAAGGTACTGGCCAAATGGTTTTCTATGAAAAACTAACCTTCCAGTTCATAAAAACACCAATACAGGCTATGGGGGCAACCTCATAGCCTGTTGTTATTTTATTATTGAGCCTTTGCTGTACTGATTCAATCATGTGATAGCCCGATTATTTCATACATTTGACGCTTCCAAACATTTACAATAACAAGCCCAGTGATTAATATATATAAAAACAGGTCTGTCATTAAATGGGTGGTACTGGTTATAGCGCTGCTTATCTCAATTGCCTCAGTTACCTACACCAATACCATTATTGAACAGCTAAAACAGCGTGAAGAGAAATTCATAGACTTGTTTGCTAAAACCATTGAGTACACCAGTAATGATGACAACCGCAATAACCTCACCTTCTTGAATCAGGAGATTATTGTATCAAACACCACCATACCGGTTATTCTGACCGATGCCCGAGAAATACCTGTGCACTGGCGCAATATTGAGTTCGACTCTGCTGCGTCTCCGGCTGCCCGCCAGCGTTATTTACAAAAGCAGTTAGAGGTAATGCGGCAAGAACATGACCCCATTGTAATTACATTTCGCGATAACCAGGGGCAGGTATATGATTACCAGTATGTGTTTTACAAAAACTCAAAACTACTAAGCCAATTAAGGTATTACCCCTACGTGCAGCTATCTGTCATTACAGTGTTTGGCTTGTTGGCGTATCTGGCTTTTAGCTACAGCAAAACCGCAGAGCAAAACAGGGTATGGGTAGGCCTTGCTAAAGAAACGGCCCACCAGTTGGGCACGCCTTTGTCGTCATTAATGGCTTGGGTTGAGTACTTCCGCAGTGACCCGCAGCTACAAAACAGTGAAATCATTAATGAGCTCGACAAAGACATTGGCCGCCTTGAAATGATTACTGCCAGGTTTAGCAGTATTGGTTCGGTGCCTGTGCTTAAAGTTGAACCGTTGTATGATGTTGTAAACAACAACATATCTTACCTGCAAAAGCGTATATCAACTAAGGTTAAAATTGAGATAGCCGCCAAGCCCAAAGACATTATGGCCCCTATAAATAAGCCTTTGTTTGACTGGGTAATTGAAAACCTATGCAAAAATGCAGTAGATGCTATGGGGGGTGTGGGCAGCATTGCCATCAACATCAAACGTGGCAAATATGGTGACATTATTCTTGATGTGACTGATACTGGTAAGGGCATACCAAAATCGAAGCTTAAAGAGCTGTTTCAACCTGGTTTTACTACCAAGCAAAGGGGTTGGGGGCTGGGCCTTACGCTTGCCAAGAGAATAATAGAAAACTACCATAAGGGTAAAATTTTTGTAAAACAGTCAGAGCTAAATGTTGGCACTACGTTTAGAATTGTATTAAAACAATAGGTACATCAACACGCAGCAGTACGCGTCTGTTTCACATCAGAAATCAAAGAGGCACGCTTTGCTTTCAGCATTATTTCAATTAGCTTTGCTCCGAATTTTAAGACCCACACATAATTTACATTAATATTACGTATGGCTAATATTGGTAAGATTACGCAGGTCATTGGCCCTGTAGTTGACGTTTCATTTGATGCAGAAGACGCTAAGCTCCCAAACATTCTTGATGCACTTATTGTAACCAAAAGTAACGGTCAGAAAATTGTCTTGGAATGCCAGCAGCATTTAGGTGAAGACAGAGTTCGGACTATTGCGATGGATGGTACCGAAGGTTTGGTTAGAGGAATGGATGTTACTGATACAGGCTCTTCAATTAAAATGCCTGTTGGTGATGCCATTAAAGGTAGACTGTTTAATGTGGTGGGTGAAGCTATTGATGGTATTGATGAGCTTACTTCAGAAAATGGCTCGCCAATTCACCGCCAAGCGCCTAAATTCGAAGAGTTATCTACATCATCAGAAGTACTTTATACCGGCATTAAAGTAATTGACCTTTTAGAGCCATACGTGAAAGGCGGAAAAATTGGTTTGTTTGGTGGTGCTGGTGTGGGCAAGACAGTATTGATCATGGAGTTGATCAACAATATTGCCAAGGCATACTCTGGCCTTTCAGTATTTGCTGGTGTAGGTGAGCGTACCAGGGAAGGAAACGACCTGTTACGTGAAATGATTGAGTCAGGGGTTATTAAATATGGTGATGCCTTTGAGAAAGCCATGGAAGCTGGCGATTGGGATTTAGAGAAGGTAGATAAAGAAGAGTTGGCCAAGTCACAGGCCACCTTAGTGTTTGGCCAGATGAATGAGCCCCCCGGTGCACGTGCACGTGTTGCTCTTTCAGGCCTGACAGTTGCTGAGCACTTCCGTGATGGCGATGGTGATGGCAAAGGCAGAGACATCCTTTTCTTTATTGATAACATTTTCCGTTTTACCCAGGCAGGTTCCGAGGTATCTGCCCTGTTAGGCCGTATGCCTTCAGCTGTAGGTTACCAGCCAACCCTGGCAACAGAAATGGGTGCCATGCAAGAACGTATTACCTCAACTAAAAGAGGCTCTATTACCTCAGTACAGGCCGTATACGTGCCTGCTGATGACTTGACTGACCCAGCCCCGGCAACAACCTTTACTCACCTTGATGCCACTACTGTACTTTCACGTAAGATTGCTGAGTTAGGCATTTACCCTGCCGTTGACCCGTTAGATTCAACCTCTCGCATCCTTAGTGCTGATATCTTAGGTGATGAGCATTACAATACTGCCCAACGCGTAAAAGAAATTCTACAGCGTTACAAAGAGCTGCAAGACATCATTGCCATTTTGGGTATGGATGAACTTTCTGAAGAAGATAAGCAAGTTGTGCACAGAGCACGACGTGTACAGAGATTCTTGTCGCAGCCATTCCACGTGGCAGAGCAGTTTACTGGCTTAAAAGGTGTATTGGTTGATATTAAAGATACCATTAAAGGCTTTAATATGATCATGGACGGTGAGTACGATCACTTACCTGAAGCAGCTTTTAACCTGGTTGGTTCAATTGAAGAAGCTGTTGAGAAAGGCGAGAAACTGCTTGCTGAGGCAGCTAATTAATGACAGCCCTGTAGTCTAAAATAGTTACTTTATGTTTTTAGAAATAGTTACTCCTGAAGCTAAGCTTTACGAAGGCGAAGTGCAATCAGTAAAGGTACCTGGCAGTAAAGGTGAATTTCAGGTTTTAAATAACCACGCCCCTATCATTAGCTCTTTGGCGGCAGGTCATGTGGAATACCATGATGGGAAGGTACCTCACGGCCTGGATATAGATGGTGGTGTAATTGAAGTATTGAATAACAGAATCATACTACTCATTGAAGGTATAGTCAAAGCTGGCTAAATATTCATAACAGTACTATCGTATTATATTTCTTAAAGCCCCTATTCGGGGCTTTTTTTATTGCCAGTAAAGACGCTAACTATTCGTCTAGCTGTTTTCTTTTCAAACTCCCAGAAAAACCTAAACTGCCCAAACACAAATGCATAGACCAATAGTAGTACTTGATAAAGCGGCAATACTACAATTAAGTAGATTATAGTCGAGAGCAGCTTGTTCATCTGCCCTAAGCCAATAAAACCTGACACTGGCTCTTTAACAACCGCCACTGTGGTACCAGTTAACGCAAAAACCAATAATACTAACACCACCTGCCTGGCACTCCCCAAATTCCATCTGCTTTGTAACTTCTCAATCCAACCCATAGTTAAATTGCCTGGTTAATTTCGGTTAATCTAATAAAGAACGCCTGATTCATCAACCTGAAGTGCCTAAAGCCTACTTATTTTCTTTTTACGTTCAACCCTGTTTTAATCATACCCAATTTAATGATCACAAACCATAACATTGTAATCTCATGTAAATAGCAATATTAATTATAAAAACCTTATTTGTTATTTATAATAACTCTCATTTCATTTGATGCATTCAAGATTTTCACAATTTTGTTACCTATGATTCACATAGGTAGTAAAATAAAAGAGGTTTTTGACACTAAAGATTTAACTGTGTCAGAGTTTGCAAGAAGGATAGATACTTCTCGCGAAAACATTTATGGTATCTTTAAGCGCAAGAGTATTGATACAAACTTGCTCATCAAGATATCGAATGTGCTTGACCATAATTTCTTTCAATATTTCATTACTAAAGAGGAGCTTTACCCCGAAGTAGAGTCTTTAAGTAAGAGAATTGAAGCAGCTGATAAAGAAATTGCCTACTTGAAAAAGATTAACGAATTGCTAGAACGAGATAACAAGTTCAATAGCGGCCCAAGTAGTTAACCTTTACTGTTGGGTAAGGCAGTTTGCATTGTGAGTTCACAATGTTTGCCGCTTTGTATTTTTCGTTACGATTGTTTTTAGCGCATTGTAGCTTACCCTAAGACACCCTGTAGCCTTTAGGCAACGCATTTATAATTATTTCTAAGATTACTGGGAATAAAGCACCTCCTGCTTGTTGCGAAAAATACAATTACCTAAATTTGTTAGCGAAACAACAGTAAGAAATAAT
>CAZXTW010000081.1:0-8517 GCA_964643525.1 uncultured Roseivirgaceae bacterium | reverse complement strand
TCATCACATTTGAGGTTGTTAAACCTGTTACCTGAAGCTTTAAACTACAATAGGTATTTTAGAAGCAGGGATCATAATGTTGAGAGTTGAATTTAAATGATTTACATACTGTGAATATCATACATCATTAATGTAAATCTATTCGGACTATGAATTTCTAAAATTGTTTATTGTTTTCTCCATTTTTGTCAATTATGATGCACATAGGAAGTAAAATAAAAGAAGTTTTCAAGTCAAGAGGCATTACTGCTAAAGAATTTGGCAAGCGCATTAACACCTCTAGAGAGAATGTTTACGGCATTTTCAATCGGGAAAGTATTGACACCAAATTGCTCACTAAGATATCAAGGGCTTTAGATCATAACTTCTTCCAGTATTACATTACAAAGGAAGAACTATACCCCGATATAGAAATGCTTGAGCAAAAGCTTGTTGCTGCTGACAAGGAAATTAATTACTTACGAAAAATCAACAAGCTGCTCGAAAAAGAGGTAAAGTCTAAGGGCGATTAATGTTGGGAGCTTACACAAATACCAACACTAATTGCCCTATCTTTCACTCTTAAACAAATAAGCTATAAGCTGGCTTAATTGTTGGTGAATGCATCAATTGTACAACTTGACTATTTTTTGCTGTCTTTTGAAGATATCTTTCTAATATCAATTATGCTTAGGGCTGTGGCTAATCCTACCAAGCCGCCAACAATGTATATAAATGTCATTACTCCTTGAGTCATTGCAGGTTCTTCCATTTCAATATAGCTTTAAGTACAGCACAAATTTATGTAATCAGTACCTACAGCACAACAAGCCCTTTTAACATTGTTAAAGATTTTGCTATTGTTGCCAGCTATAAGTCACCTTACTGCCAGCCTGATCATCTTTACTAATTTTTAAAAATACGTCAATCTCTTGTTGTAAGTCATATACATGTGAAATAACACCTACTACTCGCCCTTCATTTCTCAGTGATTTTAATGTCTCAAACACAGTGATTAACGCCTCTTGATCAAGAGAGCCGAAGCCTTCATCTAAAAAGAAAAAGTTCTGATGGGTATTTAAACGGTTTTGTATGCTTTCAGAAAGTGCCAGCGCCAGTGATAGAGACGCCTGAAAGGTTTGCCCACCAGATAACGTCTTGACACTTCTAACCTGGCCGTTATTTAAAAAATCACGCACAACAAAGGCGTTCTTCTCATTAACTTCTAATCTAAGCTGTTGCCTTGTTAACACATAAAAACGTTTGTTGGCAGCATGGCATATCTCATCCAGCTTCACTTTTGAAACGTAATTAACAAAACCGTTGGCCTTAAATAACTTTTTAAGCGTATTTAACTGCTCGCTCCTCAGTTTAAGTTTTTCCTCTTCTTCCTGGTAGCCTTTCAATACCTCAAAGCTCAACTTTGCTTTGTTTAACTCTGCTCTTTGCTCAATAATACGTTTGTTTAACGCCCTAACTTTAGCATTGGTACTTTCTATCTGAAGTAGTAATGCCTCGTGTTTTGCTTTGTTGTAGTTGCGCCCTTTCAGTTCATCTTTAAGCTCAACCAGCTTTTCTGTTAGCCTGGTTACCTTATTATTATGCGTCGCAATCCGCTCTCTTTCAACGGCAACGTCTATCTCCTGTTTTAAAATGGCATATACAGTTTTCAGGCTTGTCCACTCACTGTTGTTCAATGACTTGTTGAGCGCTTCACTAATACTGGCTAGCTGTTCGTTCAACCTAATGGTTTGTTCATCTATTGACTTTAACGTACCTGTTGTTTCAGCACTTTGCTGCTTCAGGGCATTCAGCTTTTGCACTGCTGGCATATACTGCTGCTCAATCTCTTTTACCTGAAGCTCTATATCATCAATTTCCTTAACCAATGCTGTTTTTGAAACATTCTTGTATGCGTTTGGCTTTAACACTTCAAACTGCTCAAGCAACAGATTGCGCTCAGTATCAAATGTATTTTGTTGTTGTAACAATTCATCAAGCCGCTTATTGTATTTAATCAATAAAGCATTAGCATTCTCAAACTGTTTGATGTGCAGGGCTTCAAGTTCGGTAAGCTTAGCCAGTCTGCTTTTATCTTCACGATAAGCCTTAAGCTCATTCTCTGCATCATCTAATTTAATAACTCTGTTCTGTGCTGTTACAGAACTACCTAACCCAGCAAGCTCACCTTCTACAATATTCCTTTGACCTTCTATTTGACTTTTCTGTTTATCTAACAGTCTGCACCCCGCTTCAAACACATCAACCTTACTTTCAATACGGTCAAACCGTTTCATATCATCTTCAATGGTCTTAATACGAGCAGTCAGGTCATCTAACAACGGGGTTAACTTATACTCCTGTGTAACATCTGGGTGATGTGTCGCACCACATAGTGGGCACGGGGCTCCGTCTGCCAAATCAGCAGCAAGGGCAGCCATATGATGCCTTGCTTTGCCTGCTTGGTACCGGTGGTGCAAATCGTCCAGCTCTTCACTATTCAACTGTCTGCACTCTACAATGGCAGCCTTCAGGTTGTCAATATGGTCAACTGGTAAATCGTATTCTGTTGCTGCCAGAGCCTCTTCAATAAAACTTATTAGTTGCTGCCAACTTTCAGTCCGTTGTTTATCCAGCCCCACCAGCCCAGCATTGGCAGTGGCCAACTGTTTGTTCAAATCTGCTTTTTGCTGATTAAGGTCTCTTAGCGCAAAAACAGCCTCCTCGTCAAGCATAGTAGCAAGCAGCGTTTCTTTTTGCTTGTAGGTGTCTTGCCTTGTTGCACTTAACGCTTCTATTTCAGCTTCTTTTTCGGCAACCAGGGCTTTGCCTTTGTGTAGGCGCTCTTTTGAATCTTCTTGTGCTTGATTGATTTCTAACACACGCACCATGCTTTTCAGCTCTCTTACTTTATCTGTAAGTAAATTCCTGTTTTCATACTGCTCTGTTAATGCTTCTACCCTAGGTGTGAGGGCCTCGATATCACCCTTTAACTGGTTGAATAGAGCAACTTGCTGTTGCTGTTTCTTTTTTAATGCTGAAGCATCTTTTTGCGCTTCTGCGTGTCTGTTTACCAGGTCGGAAAAATGTAACTTGCAATACTCATACTCTTGCAGTGCCTTTTGCGCCTTTGTAATATCTCCTGCCTGGCTTAGCAACACATCCAACTCTACTTTTGCTTTGGCTATAGCTTCTGTTAATTGCTTTACTTGCTCAAAGTCATAATTCCGAATAGTTTCTGCTTTCAGCTGTTGTTCTAATGCTTCAAATAAGGCTTCATGCTCGTTTACCTCAGCGGTAAGCTCCTCTATCATAGCAGCATTCAAGTTGCCTTTTTCTGCTATCTTGGTTTCAAGCACTAGCAGGGCTTCTTTGTTCAACCTGTCTAACCGCTCAGTGTTATTGTACAATTCAAAACGCTCTAACTGAAACAACTCTTTCAGCATTTCTGTCCGGTCCTTATCACCAAGTTGTAAAAACTCACTGAACCTGCCCTGCGGAATTATAATGGTCCGCTTAAAGTTTTTGTAATTCAGCCCAATTACCTCTTCTATATCCTCTATGCGTATAGGCTCCCATTCGTCACCTTGTTGTTGAAAGGCCTTCCGTTCCAGCTGTCTAATCTCACCAAACCTTTTCTTATTCCGCCTGGCGGTTACCACACACCTGTACTGTTTAGCTGGTTTGCCTGATAAAAAACAGAAATCTATCAACATCGCGTCAGACTTCAGGTTCATCATATTGTACACCCTGTTATCACGCTGGTTCAGCCTTTCAGTATCGCCATACAGGGCAAAAGTAATGGCCTCCAGTATAGTTGATTTACCACTACCCACCTGGCCGAATATGCCAAACAACTGGCCTTCTATCAGTGGGCCAAAGGCTATCTCCTGCCGGGCCTGGTAAGAATAAACGCCTTCAATAATTAACTTAACAGGGATCATTTCAATACAGTTAGCAGCTTAAAAAAAGGTTAATAGAGTTGCTTAATCTTAAGTTGTAGTACTATCAGTGCCTATCACTTCTTTAAAAAGGGCCTGCAAACTTTCGTTTGGGGGTTGGCCAGTTTTAAACTCAAAGTATTCAGCAAATAAGTCGTTAATGGGCTTGGTCAGGTCAATGCTTGTGCCAGCTGTACCTTCAGTATAGGCACTGTTTTTTACCTCTGGCACCAGGCTTACAATACCATCATGGCAATCATACAATGCCTTTTTCTCTTCGGCCGTCAGGTAAGTTTCAGTGGCCATGGTCAGTTCAACCAATTGGTTTTGATTTGCCTCAAGCCAGGCTACAGCACTGGCTGTAGTTTCGAAGCGCTTTTTTACCAGAGCCTTACCTGCCTGCAAGGGCAGCGGGGTTACCTCTGCAGGTTCACCAGGGGCAACTTCAACCAGCAAAGCATATTTTTTCTGGCCTGCTTCAGCAAAACTATAGCTTAAAGGGCTGCCACTATAATAAACCGGGCAGTCAGCCCCAGGCACAGCATGTTGCCGGTGCAAATGTCCAAGAGCAACATACTGTATTTGCTCAGGAATACTGTCAGTATAAATAGCCTGTGCCCCCCCAACATGCAATATGGGTTTTTCGCCCTCTGGTTCATCAAGTACCTGGCGCCCGCGTTCAACCACAAACAGGTGGGCTACCAAAACGTTAACTCCTTGTACGTCGCAATACTGGTCACTTAGGTGTTGCCAATGTCTGGCTAAAATGGCACGCATTTCCTCTTCATGGTTATCAACACCTAAAAACTGCTTTAAACGGTACTCATTAGCATAGGGTGTCATCAAAACACGAACCGGGTAGGGCACATTGGGTAAAGTAAGGTTAATAAAACCCTGATCAGCCTGGGTAACCGACACGCCATTGTCTAAATTAAAAGTAGGGAGCTGTGTATAAGGGAAGCCAGAAAACACAATACCACAACTGCGGGCCAGCGGGTCAGGGGCTTCAATTCGCTCTGGCGAATCATGGTTGCCGGCAATAGCCACTACTGGCCGGCTTCCATTCGCTGTTAACTGCCTCAAGGCTTTATAAAACAGTTCACTGGCTTCATTTGGTGGGTTGTAGGTATCAAACAAATCACCGGCTACTAAAACCAGGTCTACTGAGTGTTCATTAGCTATAGCAATAAGTTCATCCAGAGCCGCTTGTTGTTCTTCTAATCTGCTAAACCTTTCCAGGCGCTTACCCAGGTGCCAGTCAGCAGTATGTAAAATCTTCATGAATCAAAAATAAGTCTGAAATCAAAATTGATACGGGCACCCTTACTGGTACTGCTTCACTATCCATTCTGCCCTACCAGACTATAGGTTTCCCGATTATTAAACAAAACTAAAGGCAAATAAAGCAATGAGACACCCAAAGTTTCAAAATACAATTAATATTATGATATTTGTATGTGTACAAAACAATAAACTACCATTTAATGGTAGGCAGAGTGAATGATTAATTATTGGAAAGTGTATGGCCAATGCTTTCTACCTGGTTTTTCAGCAGATTATTGCCGATTTACCATAACCCTAAGAGAAATAGAGTGAACTGAAATAAAATTATTGCATTGGCCTGCATTTTCTTTCATGGTTGTCAGCACTACAAGGTATTTTTAATAGGTTCTACTTCAACGAATCATTGATCATAGTTTTCTTGTATTACGCTACCATATTAGCCACCAGGGCTAAATTTTAATTCGAGTGGATATATTTCAATTTTATAATCAATCGGCAGCTGAAAAAGTACCTGTACTATTTAAGGGGCCTTTATTTCATGACGTACTCTACAACTTGGCAGAGTGTGTGATGCAGCAAATCTCTAACACAGAAAAAATCAAAAACAAAGTACTGGCATCATTCATTGAACTGGCCCAGAATGTAAAGCTGTATTCACAAGAACGCATACAGGTAGAAGGTGAAGAAAGTGATGCCGGGGTTGGCATGATGGTTTTTAAAGAGCTAGATCAGCACTACGTCATCATGTCTGGCAACCTGATGCGTAATGCCGATGTGAAACCCCTAATCACCAAATGTCAGTACATCAACACCTTGAACCGAGAAAACCTGAACAGATACTACCGCGAAGAACGCAACCGCTCAATAGAATCTGGCCTTCAAGGAGGTAACACCGGCCTGATTGAGCTGGTAAGGCGCTCAAACAACCCGCTTGAGGTAGGAGAAACTAGCGTTGACGAGGCCCACTCATTTATCACAATAGCAGTAACAATCAACAAAACAAATTAAGGTATGCAGCCCTTGTATATAGAAGGTAAAGAGTTTATACCTGAAGTATCATTGAACCCACAAAGTGGTGTATTAACCTTTGCTGGCAAGTCATTTCTGGAAGATACCATTGAGTTCTATGAGCCCATTATTGAATGGATCAAAGAATACATACAAGACACTTACCAAGACACAGAGGTTGTTTTTAAAATGACCTACTTCAACACCACCACCTCAAAGGTATTTTTACAAATTATTAAGCTGGTAGAGAACTACAAAGGCCCAATTAAAATCAAGTGGTTTTACCAGGCTGATGATGATGATATGAAGGAGGATGGAGAAAATATGGCCGCTGAAACTCATCTGGAGTTTGAACTGGCATCGTTCTTATAAAAAAGGGCAGCACCACAGTGCTACCCAGTATGTTGATTCTATTTACAAATAGTTTGGGAGCTATTACTATAGCTGAATAAACTCCTTGGCTACCCACCCTTCAACTTCAGTAGTAACGCGGTACCAGTTTTCTACCTTACCAATAACCTGTACCTTACTGCCCTTGGGCAAAGGTTGTGCTGCCAGTGCGGCATTCATCCCAGGAGCTTCTCTAATATTAAGTGAGTCTGGCACAACCACCCCTTCAAATGGGTACTCGTTCGTTTCTTCAAGGGTGCGGTCATCAAACATTAGCAGATTTCTGATCTTATCTAACGGAAAGGCCGGCCCCGGGTCTTGCTTACGGCCTGGGGCAATCTCCTCATGCCCCAGTATGCTATCCATGGCTGGGTACTTTTCAAAAAGCAGTTCACAAATCTGCTCTACCCTGTCTATCTGGGCTTTGGTATACCGCTCCCAATAGCGGTCTTTGGCTTCATTTCTATGGCGCGCTTCTACTACCTCTTCAGGCTGACGCGAATCACCAAACCAGGTCATGTACTGGTTGCCACTTTTGGTAAGTGGCCCTGCATTGTCAATCTCTATGCCAATACTAAACTTATTGTATCCGTGCCTGCCTTTGTAACTGCTTTTGCCTGCGTGCCAGGCAATCGTATCAAATGGCACCAGCTGGTAAACTTCACCAGATTTGCCTATTACCAAATGCGCTGAGGCTTTCACATTCGGCTTGGCCAGGTACCTGGCGCTTGATTCGGCACTACGGCCTGCGGTGTAGTGTAACACAACTGTGTCGGGCATACCAGGCGTAAATTTAGCTGTGTTTTTGGTACAGTCCATTTGTACAACGGCCACAGAGCCGTCGGTGCATTCGAGTAAATGCGCATCATTAATAATCAATCCAGCCATGAAAATTCAGTTTATTATCCCTTGGGGTCATTCAATAAGTCTTTCCTATCTTTTTTACGAACAAAAGGCAAATCTATATTCTTAGTTACGTTTCCAGAAATCTTCTCGACCGAGCGGCCCACTACATAACCGCCTACACCAATTTGTAACAGCCCCCAGAACTCTGGCTCCAACTCAGCATTAGGCAAGCCAAACGCAGGTGCAATAAATTTGGCGTAAGCCACAATAAAACCAAACAACAACATCAATAAAGGCCGCCAACTTCTTTGCAACCAGTTGCCTTTTGTTTCGGCCAATATAATATCACGCTGTGCATTTTGCAGGCTGTTCAAAGCGCTAAATACAACCTCTGAAAGCTGCTGCTTGGCATGCAGCTTCTCACCTTCATTAGTAATTGTTTTATCTAATATATTTGAGGCACCATCCATAATTTCTTTGGCGCCACCACTAAATAATTTACTCAAAAAGCCCATAGGGTTAATTTTATAATAGGTTATAAATGCAATGAAAGCATAAGATGAACAATTAACCCTCCATTGTCAAGCAATGAAATGAAAAAGCAACTAAATCTCTATAACCAATAACCAGCTATTCTGTAACCTTTTCAACTTCAAACAAGCGTGAGGCACCTGCCTTAATCACAAAGCGCTTCCCTACCCTGTTTACGGCTGTTGGCGCATCAATACGGTCAACATACACAAAATCGGCCTTGGCCTGCCGGGCATCAAGAGTATGCAACAAATCAATGTAACTTGGCCAGTAGTGAATACAGCAAAACAATCGTGCTTCATAAAAACCCATACAATCATTGGTTGTGTGCAAAGCCTACAATATACTGCATGCACCAGCATAGTACCGTTAGGGCAACATCAAAAAAGTATTATGTATCATGTTGCCCCAATGAATACCAACACAACCCCATACTACAGCGTACAGGTTTATTACCAACCAAGGCCCAACGGGTTAAAAATTCCGTTTTACAAATTCAAGCGCATTCTCAAAGCATATTTGACGCACCACTTTGGGC